>NZ_JBFODD010000039.1:0-40190 GCF_040908115.1 Aeromonas sp. R7-1
CCGTCGAGGTGAGCGAGTCATTGGGGCATACCACATCCAGCATGTGAACGGATATCACCGGCGGTTGAAGGAGTGGATGGAACGATTCCATGGAGTCGCAACCCACTACCTGAGGAATTATCTGGGCTGGCGCAGGATGCTGGAACGTTACGGCAGGGAGGTAAATACCAAGATGTGTTTGCATGAGGCGCTAGGGCACCCGATGCAACACGTAATTGGGACATAGCCTTCGAAAAAGGGGACCATGGGGAGATTGTGAGCCAGGTCTCATTGGCGTAGACTCCACGCCGTTCACTTCATGGGTACCAAAAAATGGATCTGATCCTCTTTGCCATCGACTTTATTCTGCACGTTGACGTGCATCTGAAAGAGCTGTTCGAGAATTATGGCGTCTGGGTATACGCCATCCTGTTTCTCATCATCTTCTGTGAAACCGGGCTGGTGGTGACTCCCTTCCTGCCGGGGGACTCCCTGCTGTTTGCTGCAGGTGCCCTCACCGTGGGCAGCGTGCTGGACGTGCACACCCTGGCCGCCGTGCTGATCATCGCCGCGGTGCTCGGCAACGTGGTGAACTACACCATAGGCCACTTCTTCGGTGAGCAGCTGTTTCGCAACCCCGATTCCAGAATCTTTCGCCGGGACTATCTGGTCAAGACCCATGCCTTCTATGCCAAGCATGGCGGCAAGACCATCATCATCACCCGCTTCCTGCCCATAGTGCGCACCTTCGCCCCCTTCGTGGCGGGCATGGGGGCCATGACCTATCCCCGCTTCCTGGCGTTCAACCTGGTGGGGGGGCTCTTGTGGGTGCTCTCCTTCGTCTATGCCGGCCACTTCTTTGGCAATCTGCCGGTAGTGCGCCACAACTTTACCCTGCTCATCTTCGGCATCATCGCGGTCTCCTTGTTGCCCATGGTGATCGGCATGGTGAAGGCCAGGAGAAGTGCCAGCAAGGCTACCTCCGAAGGCGCGTGACATCGCCGTGCACGACATGAAAGAAGGGAGCCGATGGCTCCCTTGTTGTTGGTAGGCCGAGTGGCAGGTCGCTGCTGCGCCCTTTGACCCGCTTGTGGCCTGTTACGATGATGCGCACCCGCAGGCAGCCACTTCATTGGCAGAACAGGGAGAAGGAGATCCGGCCCTCTGGGCATGGGCCGTGAGGTGATAAAAGAGGAGATAAAAAGGGAGCCATGGGCTCCCTTTTTAGGGTCGAGTGAACGACTAGTTGCAGCAGCGCCCTTTTATCAGGTTGCCAGCAGCCACGATGACGAACACCAGCAGATAGGCGGCAAAGATGACCACGAGCCACTGCGGCATGGAGAAACCGAGGAACTGCCAGCTGATCTCGCTGCAGTCGCCGTCCGGGTAGAACATCCAGGGAACCCACTTATCCAGTGGTGCCCAGGCAGGGAAGTCAACAAATCCCTCGCATACGTTGAAGGGGGAGGGGTTCATCTGGTAATCCACGTGCTTGAGCGCCAGTTTCAGGCCCCAGAAGGCGCTGTAACCCCACAGGAGCATGGCACTCCAGCGCAGGTACCAGCGCTCTGGCGCAACCATGCCGAGGAGGCCGGCCGTGAGCACGCCGAGGAGGGCGATACGTTCATAGATGCACATCACGCAAGGGTGCAAACCCAGCACGTGCTGGAAGAAGAGGGCGCAGAGTTCCAGTGCGAAAGCGGAGGCTGCCAGCAATCCCCAGGCCAGACGGTGACTGGCAATGCGGCGAAGATACTCGATCATCTGATTGATCTCTCAGAGAAAAATAGTGGCTGAATTAGAGCAGAGCCCCATCTGAAAAGAAAGGGGCCGAACAGCCCCTTTCATGATCAGTGTGTGGACGGGGTGGGCAGTGGCTGTGCCCCATGATCCAGCAACCACCCAGCCTGATAGAACCATTCGGTTGCAGGACCGAGGAGCAGTTCCACGGAGAAAAAGCCGACAAGCCCCAGCACCAGGGTATAGGGCAGCGCCATCCAGACCATGCGGCCATAAGAGAGGCGCAGCAGGGGAGCGAGGGCCGAGGTGAGCATGAACAGGAATGCGGCCTGGCCATTGGGGGTGGCGACCGACGGCAGGTTGGTGCCGGTGTTGATGGCCACGGCCAGCAGATCAAAATGCTCGCGATTAATGGCGCCGTTGATCAGGGCGGTCTTCACCTCGTTGATGTAGACGGTGCCGACGAAGACGTTGTCACTGACCATGGAGAGCAGACCGTTTGCCAGGTAGAAGAGGGCAAGCTGATCCTCCGGCTTGGCCGCCAGTACCCACTGGATCACCGGTTTGAACAGCTGTTGATCGATGATGACCGCCACCACGCTGAAAAAGACGGTGAGCAGGGCGGTAAACGGCAGAGCCTCCTGGAATGCCTTGCCAAGCGCGTGTTCTTCAGTCACGCCGGTGAACGCCGTCGCGAGCACGATGACCGTCAGGCCGATCAGCCCGACTGCAGCCAGATGGAGGGCAAGACCCGTGATAAGCCAGGTGGCAATCAGCGCCTGGACGATCAGCTTGGCTTTGTCCTGCGGGGTACGTTGTGCGTCTTCGTCGCGCTCGTAGGATTCCATGATGTGACGCACGGGCTCGGGCAAGCGGGCGCCATAACCGAACCAGCGGAATTTTTCGACCAGGATGCAGGTCAGCAGGCCGCAGATGAAGACCGGGATGGTGACTGGCGCCATGCGAATGGCAAATTCACCGAAGTGCCACCCCGCCTGTTCACCGATGATGAGGTTCTGGGGTTCGCCGACCAGGGTGCAGACGCCCCCCAGGGCGGTACCGATGGCGGCGTGCATCATGAGGCTGCGCAGGAAGGCACGAAACTCGTTCAGATGCTGGCGGGAGAGCTCATCAATCTCTTCGTCATCATGATGCAGATTGCCGGACTCATCCCGGGAGGCCACCTTGTGGTAGATGGCGTAGAAGCCGGTTGCGACGCTGATGACCACGGCGATCACGGTCAGGGCATCAAGGAACGCGGAGAGGAACGCAGACACCAGGCAGAAGGCGAGAGAAAGCAATGTCTTGGAGTGGATGCGCACCAGCATCTTGGTAAAGACGTAGAGCAGCAACTGCTTCATGAAGTAGATGCCGGCCACCATGAAGACCAGCAGTAGAAGCACTTCGATATTGGCCACCAGCTCATGCTTTATCTGGTTGGCGGAGGTCATGCCGATGAGCACGGCTTCGATGGCCAGGAGTCCGCCCGGTTGCAGCGGATAGCACTTGAGGGCCATGGCCAGGGTGAAAATAAACTCGACAACCAGCAGCCAGCCGGCCAGGAAGGGATCAACGTAGAAAATGATCGGGTTGATCAGCAGGAATAGAACGATGGCAATTTTGTACCATTGCGGAGCATTGCCCAAAAAGTTCTTTGTAAACGCGCGCCCTAGGCTGATTGGCATAATGATGGTTCTCTGTTCTGTTGTTGATATCTGCATCTATGCAGTCGAGCCCGACCCGAGCCGAACATCCGGATATTCACCTGTATCAGATTGATTGCACATGATTTTAATCAAGGGAGCGATAACTATAAATAAGCTCGCTGAACTTGCCCAGCGAGCAAACGCTTATATCCCCATCATTTGGTGTTGGTTGACTCCCCACTTGTTGCTGTATACATATTCTTAACAAAAAGATCGGGGTAATGTGAGCAGAGGACCGACCTTCTGCTTGCCAGCATGACCGGCTTTGCTATTATTCGGGGGCCTTTTTACGCACTACAACAGAGTCATTACATGGTCATTAAAGCGCAAAGCCCTGCCGGGTTTGCCGAGGAATACATCATCGAGTCCATCTGGAACAATCGCTTTCCTCCTGGATCCATTCTGCCGGCGGAGCGCGAGCTGTCCGAATTGATCGGCGTGACTCGCACTACCTTGCGTGAAGTGTTGCAGCGCCTTGCCCGTGATGGCTGGCTCACCATCCAGCATGGCAAACCGACCAAGGTCAACAATTTCTGGGAAACCTCCGGTCTCAACATTCTGGAGACCCTGGCGCGTCTCGATCAGGACAAGGTGCCGGATCTGGTGGCACAACTGCTCTCTGCCCGGACCAACATCTGCACCATCTTCATCCGTGGCGCCATTCGCAACAACCCGGAACAGGCCGCCGAGATACTGCGTGGTGCCGATGATGTGGAGAACACGGCCGAGGCCTATGCGGACTTCGACTACCGTTTGCATCACCAGCTTTCGTTTGCCTCGGGCAACCCCATCTATGCCTTGATCCTCAATGGTTTCAAGGGCTTGTACAGCCGGGTTGGCCGCTACTACTTCTCGGACAAGCAGGCGCGCGAAACCGCAGATGCCTACTACAAGACGCTGCGCAAGCTGGCCGAAACCAAGGATCACGAAGCCGTGTTCATGACGGTGCGCCAGTACGGCATCGAGTCTGGCAAGCTTTGGACCCGTCTGCGTCAGGACATGCCAAGCAACCTGTGTGACAACTGATTGCCCTGATCCAAGAAAAACGCGCCTGATGGCGCGTTTTTTTATGCCCGGTACTGACGTCAGGTCATGCTCTTGCGGTCCGGACAACGGCCGATGATATCTGCGGATAGCTCGCCATTGTCCTGCTCCAGCACCACATCGAAGCCCCACAGTTGATGCAGATGCTTGAGCACCTCGTGACGTGACTCGCCAAGGGGGATGCGATTGTGGGGAACATAGCGCAGGGTCAGGGAGCGATCGCCTTTCACTGCCACGTTGTAGACCTGAATGTTGGGCTCCAGGTTGCTCAGGTTGTATTGAGCGGACAGGGTGCTACGCACCAGCCGGTAGCCCTCTTCATTGTGAATGGCGGACACCTTGAGGTAGTTCTTCAGATCGTCGTCATCGATGGCGAACAGCTTCATGTCGCGCATCACCTTGGGACTGAGGAACTGGCTGATGAAGCTTTCGTCCTTGAAGTTCTGCATGGCGAAATGCAATGTCTCGACCCAGTTGGTGCCAGCGTAATCGGGGAACCAGTATCTGTCCTCCTCGGTCGGGTGCTCGCAGATGCGACGCAGGTCGGTGAACATGGCAAAGCCAAGGGCGTAGGGGTTGATCCCCGAGTAATACCGGCTGTTGTAGGGGGGCTGATAGACCACGTTGGTGTGGCTGTGCAGCACCTCCAGCATGAAGCGATCGCTGATTTTTCCCTCGTCATAGAGATGGTTGAGAATGGTGTAGTGCCAGAAGGTGGCCCAGCCCTCGTTCATCACCTGCGTCTGCTTCTGCGGGTAGAAGTACTGACTGATCTTGCGCACGATACGCACCACCTCGCGCTGCCAGGGCTCGAGCAGGGGGGCATTTTTTTCGATGAAATAGAGGATGTTCTCCTGAGGCTCGGCAGGATAGCGCCTGTCTTCCACCCCGGCAATCTTGTGCTGCTTGGGCAGGGTACGCCACAGCTCGTTGACCTGGGTTTGCAGATAATCTTCCCGTGCCTTCTGGCGTCGCTTCTCCTCGGCCAGAGAAATCTTCTGGGGCCGCTTGTAACGATCCACCCCGAAGTTCATCAGGGCATGGCAGGAGTCGAGCAGCTTCTCTACCGCATCGATGCCGTGTTTTTCCTCGCACTCGGTGATGTAGTTCTTGGCAAACAACAGGTAGTCGATGATGGAGGAGGCATCGGTCCAGGCCTTGAACAGATAGTTGTTCTTGAAGAAGGAGTTGTGACCATAGCAGGCGTGGGCCATGACCAGCGCCTGCATCGGCATGGTGTTCTCTTCCATCAGATAGGCGATACAGGGGTCCGAGTTGATGACGATCTCGTAGGCCAGTCCCATCTGGCCGCGCTTGTAGTTGCGCTCGGTATGGATGAAGCGCTTGCCAAATGACCAGTGTTGATAGCCGATGGGCATGCCCACGCTGGAGTAGGCATCCATCATCTGCTCTGCGGTGATCACCTCGATCTGGTTGGGGTAGGTGTCCAGCTTGTAGAAGCGGGCGACCCGTGCGATCTCCTGGTGATAGGTCTCCAGCAGATCGAAGTTCCAGTCAGGCCCGTCATCCAGTGGCGCTATCTTTCTTGCGGTTTCTACCATATGTGAACCCTCAAGCCGCTTGCTTCTTGAACAATTCCCGGAACACCGGATAGATGTCCTCGACCTTGCGAATGTGCTCCATGGCGAAGTGGGTGTATTGCTCTGCCACCGCCTCATATTCGTGCCACAGGGTCTGGTGGGCGCGGGTAGTGATCTCGATGTAGGAGTAGTAACGCACCCTTGGCATGATGTCGCGCATCAGGATCTCCCTGCACTGGGGTGAGTCATCGGCCCAGTTGTCACCATCAGAGGCCTGCGCCGCATAGATGTTCCACTGGTTGGCGGGATAACGTTCGTTGATGATGTCATTCATCATCTTGAGCGCACTGGAGACGATGGTGCCGCCGGTCTCCTGGGAGTAGAAGAACTCGTGCTCGTCCACCTCCTTGGCCTGGGTGTGGTGGCGGATGTAGACCACCTCGACATTCTTGTAAGTCCGGCTCAGGAATAGATAAAGCAGGATATAGAAACGCTTGGCCATCTCCTTGGTAGCCTGATCCATGGAACCGGAGACGTCCATCAGGCAGAACATCACCGCCTGGCTCGAGGGGACGGGCCGTTTGACAAAGTTGTTGAATTTGAGGTCGAAGGTGTCGATAAAGGGGACCGCATCGATCCGCCGCTTCAGCTCCCTGATCTCTTTTTCAAGTTGCGCCATTTCGGCGAAATGGTCGTTGGGCTCGCAGGCCAGCTGGGCCAGGCGCTCCTCCAGTTCACGCAACTGACGCTTCTTGCCTGCCTGCAGCGCCATGCGCCGCGCCAGCGAATTTTGCAGGGAGCGCACCACGTTGATGTTGGCAGGCACCCCGTTGGAGGTGTAGCCGGCCCGGTAGGTCTTCATCTCCATCAGCTGGTTGAGCTGGGTCTTTTGCAGCCGCGGCAGTTCCAGATCCTCGAACAACAAGTCCAGATACTCGTCTTTGGAGATCTGGAAGACGAAATCATCGACGCCCTCTCCTTGATCCGAGGCCTGGCCCTCGCCACTCCCCTGGCCGCCGCCACCCCCTTTGGGCCGGTCAATCTTGTCACCAGATACGAACTGGTCGTTGCCCGGATGCACCATCTCCCGTTTGCCGCCATGACCCTGATGAAAATGGGGTTCCCCGATGTCCTTGGTCGGGATGCTGATGCTCTCCCCCTTGTCCACGTCCTGAATGCTGCGCTTGGAGACAGCATCCGAGACCGCTTGTTTTATCTGCTTCTTATAGCGGCGGATGAAGCGCTGCCGATTGACAGCGCTTTTGTTTTTGCCGTTGAGCCTGCGGTCGATAAAATGCGCCATAACTCCCCCTTGAACACGGCAGGGTCAGGATGACTTGCGTACCCTGAGATACCACTCGGAGAGCAGCCGCACCTGTTTGCGTGTGTAGCCTTTCTCCATCATCCGTTCGACAAAGTTATCGTGCTTCTTCTGCTCCTCGGCCGAGGTTTTGCTGTTGAAGGAGATAACCGGCAGCAGCTCTTCCGTGTTGGAGAACATCTTCTTCTCGATCACGGTGCGCAGCTTCTCGTAACTGGTCCAGTTGGGGTTACGGCCTGCATTGTTGGCCCGGGCACGCAGCACGAAGTTGACGATTTCGTTGCGGAAATCTTTCGGGTTGCTGATCCCGGCAGGTTTTTCAATTTTCTCCAGCTCGCTGTTGAGAGACGCTCTGTCAAACAGCTGGCCGGTTTCGGGGTCACGATACTCCTGATCCTGGATCCAGAAGTCGGCGTAGGTGACGTAGCGATCGAAGATGTTCTGACCGTACTCTGAATACGACTCGAGGTAGGCGGTCTGGATCTCCTTGCCGATGAACTCGACGTAGCGCGGAGTCAGGTAACCCTTGATGAACTCCAGATAGCGATCGTGCAGCTCTTGCGGGAACTGCTCGCGCTCTATCTGCTGCTCCAGCACGTAGAAGAGGTGCACCGGGTTGGCAGCCACTTCCGCGTGGTCGAAGTTGAAGACGCGGGAGAGGATCTTGAACGCGAAGCGGGTGGAGAGGCCGTTCATGCCCTCGTCGACACCGGCATAGTCGCGGTACTCCTGATAGCTTTTCGCCTTGGGGTCCGTGTCCTTGAGACTCTCGCCGTCATAGACCCGCATCTTGGAGTAGAGGCTGGAGTTTTCCGGCTCCTTGAGTCGCGACAGCACCGAGAACTGGCCCAGCAATTCCAGAGTACCCGGTGCGCATTTGGCCTCGGTCAGTTCGCTGTTGAACAGCAGTTTTTCATAGATCTTCACCTCTTCCGAGACGCGCAGGCAGTAGGGCACCTTGACGATGTAAACACGGTCGAGGAAGGCTTCGTTGTTCTTGTTGTTGCGGAACTGCTGCCACTCGGATTCGTTGGAGTGGGCCAGCAGGATGCCGTCGAAGGGGAGGGCGGAGAGCCCCTCGGTACCGTTGTAGTTTCCCTCTTGCGTCGCCGTCAGCAGCGGGTGCAGCACCTTGATGGGGGCCTTGAACATCTCGACGAACTCCATCATCCCCTGGTTTGCCTTGCATAGCGCACCGGAGTAGGAGTAAGCATCGGCATCATCCTGGGCGAAGTGTTCCAGCATGCGGATATCGACCTTGCCGACCAGGGAGGAGATGTCCTGGTTGTTGTCGTCCCCCGGTTCGGTCTTGGCGATGGCGATCTGATCGAGGATGGAGGGGTTCACCTTTTCCACCTTGAACTTGGTGATGTCGCCACCAAACTCGTGAAGGCGCTTGGCGACCCAGGGAGACATGATGGGACGCAGATAACGGCGAGGGATGCCGTACTCCTTCTCGAGGATTTCGCCATCTTCGTCGATGTCAAACAGGCAGAAGGGGTGATCGTTCACCGGTGAGCCCTTGATGCGATAGATGGGCACTTTTTGCATCAGGGATTTGAGTTTCTCTGCCAGCGAGGATTTACCGCCGCCAACCGGTCCGAGCAGATAGAGGATCTGTTTCTTCTCTTCCAGGCCCTGAGCGGAATGTTTGAGATAGGAGACAATCTGTTCGATGGCCTCTTCCATGCCATAGAAGTCTTTGAAAGCGGGATAACGCGCGACGACGCGGTTGGAAAAGAGACGGCTGAGACGTGGATTGGTCGAGGTGTCGATCATTTCCGGCTCGCCGATGGCGGTCAGCAGACGTTCGGCGGCAGAGGCGTAGCAGGATTTGTCCTGTTTGCACATATCCAGAAATTCCTGGATGCTGTACTCCTCCTCTCTGGCCTTCTCATACCGCTGTTGATAGTGCTCGAAGATGCCCATAACTTAGCCCTCGTTATAGTCGCTTGCCCTGAAAAAGAGTGGATCACTACTTTTGTTCTGTTTACCTCTTAAGCCTAGTCAACAGCCCCCAGTAATCCATCGCCATCATTGGTTTAAGTTTGTGCGGGAGCTTCCCGATCCTCGTACGGGAAGAAGCAGTAAGTGACATACCTATGTTACTGACTGTTAAATTATTTTTGCCACGACAGTGATGCAAATGTCAAAGACATAAAAAATAAATCTTTGTGTGCCAGAGGGAGAAAATGGTGACGCTCTGTTTTGTCAGGGGGCGGTGCCAGCAAGGGCAAGGGCAGCAGGGAATAGAGGGTGAAAAGACGTGTCGCTTACGTCAACGTAATGTTATTTGTTTGGTGTTTTTGCTCTAATTTTTACATTGACGCTACATTCTGGCTGCTCTAGATTGGCCCTGTGTCGAGCAGTCATCGCTTTAGCAAGAGAGTGGGTGATTGTGCAGATACTAAGCTCTGTTTAAGCACGTTTCCGTTGGCTTGACCCTCGCATCCGCGAGGGTCTTATTTTTTCAGCGCCTGAACGGCGCCAAACCTGCAAGCTCAGGATCCGGCGGGATAGAGGGCTGACACCGCCGCCAGCACCTCGGCGAAGGGATGGTTCGCCAACTGGCCAAAACCGGCCAGATCCCTGGCTTTGAGACGGGTGGTCAGCGGGGTGGCGATGCCACACAGGAAGCGGGTCAGGATCCTGGGATGGCGCTGATGGCACAGGGCGATCAGCGGGTCGCACCAGGCGCGCAAACCATGCTCGTTGGGCAAGCCCGGTGATGGCAACGGCGGCAACACGGCGATCTCTCCCCGGCAGACGGAACAGTGCCCACACCGCTCGGGGGCCGCGTCGTCGGCAAAATAGCGGGCAAGCTCATGGCTGAGGCAGGTGGTCGAGGTGAAAAAGGCCAGCAGCGCCTGAAGGCGGGCCAGTTCGCTCTGCTCTTTCTTTTCAAACAATCCATGCAGCTCTTCGGCCAGGGTCGCGGTATCGATTTGCTGGCTCAGCACCCGATAGACCTCGGTCATCTGCTTGCTTTCAAGCTCGATCCAACCCTGCTGCTGCAGGTAGTCCAGCGCCGTCGCGGCGCGCTGGCGTTCCCCCTGGTATCCCTGCCACAGCGCTTCGAAGTCCATGGTGCACCAGGTGCGCGCCTGGGGTGCGCAGGCAAAGACCTGCTCCAGGAACAGGCGGCGTTCGGAATTGAAACGAGCGAGGATCGCCTGTTTTTCCAGTACGAACCTGAAACGGTACTCGGCAAAGTAGCTGTAGGCCGGTGCAATGACCCCTGCCATCTCCAGATAGACCAGCAGGGTCTTGAGGGGCAGTTGGCGAATGTTGGTCTCGTTGGAGAGGCGCAGCAGGCTGAATTCCCACTCGGCGCCGCTCTGGCGCACGATATCGAGCAAGTACGCGATGGCGTCCCTGTCCGGCGTATCCCCATAGACGAAGTTTTCCAGTACCGGCAACTGGGCGCGGCTCGCCAGCACGGTGCAGCGGGAGGGAAGCCCGTCACGTCCGGCGCGGCCTATCTCCTGGCTGTAGTTCTCGATGGATTTGGGGAGGTCGTAGTGAATGACCCGGCGAATGTCGGCCTTGTCGATGCCCATGCCAAAGGCGATGGTGGCCACGATGCAGTCGAGTCTGCCAGCCATGAAGTCGTGCTGGATCTGGCTGCGCAGGGCGGGATCGAGCCCCGCATGGTAGGCGCATGCCCGGATGCCGCTGGCCTGTAGCTGCTCGGCGCACTGTTCTGCGCTGTGTTGCAGAGTCACGTAGACGATGGTGGGGGCGGCCGGATCCCGGTGCAGCTCCTCGCGCAGCCAGGTATCGCGGGCACTGCCGGCCAGCGGGAGGACGGCCAGATCCAGATTGGGTCTGTAGAAACCGGTGACCACCAGATCGCCCTGGTCGATGGCAAATTTTGCCTGCATGTCCGCCATGACGGCCGGGGTGGCGGTGGCGGTCAGCAACAGCACCTGGGGAATGGCCAGTTCACGGCGATGATCCGGCAGCTTGAGGTAGTCGGGGCGAAAGTTGTGGCCCCACTCCGAGATGCAGTGGGCCTCGTCCACCACCAGCAGTGACAGGGGGATGTGGGCGATGAAGCGGCGAAAACGCTCATTTTTGAGGCGCTCCACCGAGATCATCAGGATTTTGAGCTGGCCATCGCTGGCCTGCTGCATCACGCGCCGGCTCTCTTCCGCTGTCTGGCTGGAGTCCAGAGTGGCGGCGGCGATCCCCTTGCTGCGCAAAAAGGCGAGCTGATCGTGCATCAGGGCCAGCAGGGGAGAGATGACCAGGGTCAGGTGGGGCAGTGCGAGGGCGGGCAATTGATAACAGAGGGATTTCCCCGCGCCAGTCGGGAAGATGGCTGCGGCGCTCTTGCCGGCCAGCAGACGACTGATCACCGCTTCCTGCCCGGGCCGCAAGCGATCAAAGCCGAAGTGTCGGGTCAATAAAGAGGTGATCATGACAAGGCTCCCAGAAAAAGGGCGTCATCATATCACTTCTGGCCCAGTGGTGGCCGATGATCGGACTGGTTTGGTGACATTTTGACCGCGGTTGATATTGTGTTATCACATTGTTGTAGGTTTTTTGTGAGGTAACCCTGATATTTTTCAGTGATTATGTGGAAAAAAACCATGGCAGATGGGATATTCCTGTCCGCAACCCCACGCGAACGGGACAGATCCACCAGAAGAGCTGCCCACGGCGTCACCGTCAACGGACCGGTGCCAATGCGCGGGGCTGGTTGCCAACAGGACTAATGATTCACGCACCATGAGTGCACAGGGACTACTTGATGACACAACAACACCCCCTCATTCGACTGGTCAACAGCACCAGTCTGGTTAGCCAGATCCTGGTCGGTCTGGTATTCGGTATCCTTCTTGCGATGTTCATGCCCGAGTGGGCCAAGGCGGCGGGTCTGCTCGGCAGTCTGTTCGTCGGCGCCCTGAAGGCCGTGGCGCCGCTGCTGGTCTTCGTGCTGGTGATGTCGGCGATCATCGGCCACAAGCACGGCCAGAAGACCAACATGAAACCGATCCTGCTGCTCTATGTGCTGGGTACCTTCCTGGCGGCTGCCGTGGCAGTGGTGGCGAGCTTCCTCTTCCCCTCCAACCTGCATCTGGTGGCAGGCGCTACCGAGATCACGCCGCCGGGGGGCATCACGGAAGTGCTGCAGACCCTGCTGTTCAACGTGGTGACCAACCCGGTGAAAGCACTGCTGGAAGCCAACTATATCGGCATCCTGGCCTGGGCCATCGGCCTTGGTATCGCCATGCGTCACGCCAATGAGAGCACCAAATCACTGATTTCCGATGTGTCTCACGGGGTTTCCGCCATCGTCAAGGCCGTGATCCGTTGCGCTCCGCTCGGCATCCTGGGTCTGGTTGCCTCCACCCTGGCTGAAACCGGCTTCGATGCGCTGTTTGGCTATGCCCAGCTGCTGGCGGTACTGATCGGCTGCATGCTGTTCATCGCCTTCGTGGTCAATCCGCTCATCGTCTTCTGGAAGATCAAGCGCAACCCCTATCCCCTGGTGCTGACCTGCCTGAAAGAGAGCGGTGTGACCGCCTTCTTCACCCGCAGTTCCGCCGCCAACATTCCGGTCAACATGGCTCTGGCCGAGAGGCTGCGCCTGCCGGAAGACACCTATGCGGTCTCCATCCCGCTGGGGGCCACCATCAACATGGCCGGCGCCGCCATCACCATTACCGTGCTCACCATGGCGGCGGTGCATACCCTGGGGATGGAAGTGGACATGGCGACCGCCATTCTGCTCTCCGTCGTCGCCACCATCAGTGCCTGTGGCGCTTCCGGTGTGGCGGGCGGCTCCCTGCTGCTGATCCCGCTGGCGTGCAGCCTGTTCGGTATCAGCAACGACATCGCCATGCAGGTGGTGGCCGTTGGCTTCATCATCGGGGTGTTGCAGGATTCCGCCGAGACGGCCCTCAACAGCTCCACCGACGTGCTGTTCACTGCGGCCGCCTGCATGGCCGAGGATGAGAGCCTGCTGGATGCCGCCCCGGTGCCCAGCCGCGAAGCCTGATCCCCTAAGACGTTCCGCTCTGCACAGGCGCCCTCTTCGGAGGGCGCTTTTTATTTGCGCGGGCGTCAGGCGCCCTGCACCTTCTCGCCGTGTCATGGCATTGACAGTGCTCGGATCCCCCTGTGTGATTTCCCGGGAGGGGCCCGTTGGCCGCCTTCGTGTTCTCGCCACCGCCAACACGCCATTCCCTGTACCAACGTGCCCGGCGCTGCATTCGGCCGGGCATATCGGGCTGCTTATGCTGTCAGCATGGCGGCTTGTGGCATCCCCTCTGGTGACCGAAGGGGTCATCTGTTCTTCGGTCGCTGCACGAGAATCCCGGTCAAGGCCCTCTCGGCGGTTTGCCTGCGCCCTGTGGCCGGAATTTTCCTTGAATGCCTTGAAGAAAGGCTCCATTGGGTGGGGATGTCGGCTCTCTGGGCTAAACCCCGAAGAGCGGGCGTTCCTGGTAAGGGCAAGGGCTCTGGTGTTCTGCCTGGCAAGGCCGATGGCGCGCAGCAGATGACGGGATAACGCAGCACGTCTTGGTCGTGTGTCATGGGCGAAGGAATATGAGCGGCAAGCTGTCACCAAGGGGAAAGAGAGTGGGTGAAAGGGCTGTCTCTGATTTGAGGGCAGGGGGCTCTGATCATCTGAGCCCAGTACCTGATGATCATAACGAACACAGCCCGGCAGAGGAGATCTGCCGGGCTGTGGGAGGCGCCGGGCCAGATGCTGGCCCGACGGTATCGCAGGAAGGCTTAGCCGACCAGTTGATAAAGGATGGCGGAGATGGCGATAAGGCCCATGGTCGCCACGAAGACGTTGCTGATCTGGCCCTGGTATTTCGCCATGGCCGGAACGCGCTTGATGGCGTACATGGGCATGAGGAACAGGATGGTGGCGATGATGGGGCCACCCAGGGATTCGATCATCCCGAGGATGGAGGGGTTGATCACGGCCACGCCCCACAGGGTCAGGATAAAGAAGGCGATGATGAACAGCTCCACCTTCTTGTGGTTCGGTGCCTTGCCGGAGCTGCGCATGTTCTGGACGATCATCCCTTTCAGACCTTCACGGGCACCCAGATAGTGGCCGAAGAAGGAGGAGACGATGGCCACGAAGGCAACCAGCGGACCGAAGTAGGAGATGATGGGGCTCGCATGCTGGTTGGCCAGGTAGGAGAGCACGGCGATGTTCTGGGACTTGGCTTCTGCCAGCTGGGCC
Organism: Aeromonas sp. R7-1; assembly: GCF_040908115.1. Lineage (NCBI taxonomy): Bacteria > Pseudomonadati > Pseudomonadota > Gammaproteobacteria > Aeromonadales > Aeromonadaceae > Aeromonas > Aeromonas sp. R7-1. The sequence continues at coordinate 14,545 of NZ_JBFODD010000039.1, forward strand.
GGCGTCAGACTCATCACGCAGGAGAAGACGAAGAACATCACGAAGCCCAGCAGAATGATGGCGGTGCGCTTGAGGATGGCGTCGGACTTGGCGACGGCATGCTCACCGTGATCACGGCGCTGGGCCAGAGCGAAGCTGGAGATGGCCGGGCTGTGGTTGAAGGAGAAGACCAGCACCGGGATGGTCAGCCACAGGGTGGTGGCGAAGTCCTTGGTGCTCGGCATTTCATTCAGGGCCGCACCGGTCCAGTCCGGGATCAGGTACAGGGAGATGCCCGCCAGAATGGCGATGAGCGGATAGACCAGGAACTCGGTCACTTTCAGCATCAGCTTCTCGCCAGCCAGCATCACGGACATCATGGCCATGATGAGCACGATGGAGAGGATCCAGCGCGGAGGCGGCGTCATCTGCAACTGGTTGACCAGGAAGCTTTCCACCGTGTTGGTGATGCCCACGCCGTAGATCAGCACGATGGGGTAGATGGCAAAGAAGTAGAGCAGGGTGATCAATTTACCGGCACCCACGCCGAAGTGCTCTTCCACCACCTGGGTGATGTCGGCATTGGGTTGCTTGGAGGAAAGCACGAAGCGCGCCAGACCACGGTGGGCCAGGTAGGTCATGGGGCCGACCAGCAGCGCCATCACCACCAGCGGCCAGAAGCCACCCATGCCGGCGTTGATGGGCAGGAACAGGATGCCTGCACCGACGGCGGTACCGAACAGGCTGATCACCCAGGTGGTGTCTTGTTTACTCCAACCGCGAGATTGGACCGAGCTGATTCCTTGCTCCTGTGCGGCTGCAACATCCTGTGCGCCAGTGACAGTATTGGACATGTGTCTCACCCCGAATGTGTGGTTTTAATTAGTCGGCGCAAGAATACTTTCTTTTTAATCAAAAATGTTGATCAAATTCACCTTTGTGCGGCTGAAACCCGTACTTTCTTGTAGAAATGTGATCAAAAGAATAAAAAATCAAAATTTATTTATCAAATGCAGTGTTATTTGAATGTTAACTGGATAATTTCTCACCTCATTATGTTGTCAAAATGTTATGTCGAGATGTGCTGGGCAAGCTGGCGGATCATGCTGGCAGTGGCCCCCCAGATGAAAGATTGTTCCCAAGGGATCCAATAGATGGTGTGACGTCCGTCCGCCCTTGGCAGGCTCAGGGCTATGTGCTGCCCCGGATCCAGCACGTGGGCGAGGGGGACTTCGAAGGCCTGGGCCACCTCGTCCTGGCTCAGGGTCAGCCCGTAGCCTGGGTCGAGCATGGCGAGGACCGGCAGCACATCGTAGCGTGAGACGGTATTGAGAGGGGTGAGGCTGCCGATGATCCGGATCTGGGAGGGGGGAATGCCAAGCTCCTCCTCGGTTTCCCTGAGCGCGGTGTGAATGAGGTCCCGGTCTTCCGGGTCCTGACGCCCGCCGGGAAAGCTGATCTGCCCCGGGTGGTGGCGCAGGGCGGCGCTGCGGCGCGTCAGCAGCAGGTGCAGGCCCTCGGGGCGCTCCACCAGGGGGATCAGCACGGCGGCAGGTTTGAGCCCGGCCAGTGCCAGGCGATGGGCGGGGGCGGGGCGCTGCAGCAAAAAGCGGGTCAGCAGCTCGGCACTCGTCATCTCCATGGGTCTCCTTGTGTCGGCCCCGCAGGGCCGGATGGGATCAAAGGGCATCGAGCAGTGGCAGGATGCGGGCCACCTTGTCGTAGGTTTCCTGATATTCGGCGTCGGGATCGGAGTCGGCGATGATGCCGCCTCCCGCCCAGCAGTGCAGCTGACCGGCTTCGGCGATCAGGGTACGGATGCAGATGCTGGTATCCATCCTTCCGTGCTGACTCAGATAACCGATGCTGCCGCAGTAGGCATTGCGCCGCACCGGCTCCAGCTCCTCGATGATCTCCATCGCCCGGATCTTGGGAGCCCCTGTGATGGAGCCGCCGGGGAAGCAGGCCCGCAGCAGATCCACTTCTTGCCAGCGCGCATCCAGTTCTCCGTGAATGGTGGAAACCAGATGATGCACCGCCGGGAAGGATTCCACGGCAAAGAGATGCGGCACAGTGACCGACCCCGGCCGGCTCACCCGGCCGATGTCGTTGCGCAGCAGATCGACGATCATCAGGTTCTCCGATCTGTCCTTGTCGGCGCAGGCGAGTAACTCGGCCACCCTGGCATCCTGGGCGGGATCCGGGTGGCGAGGCCGGGTGCCCTTGATGGGCTTGGTCTCGATATGGCGCTTGTCGAGCAGCAGGAAACGCTCCGGGGAGAGGCTCAGAATGGCGCTTTGCGGCAGGCGGACAAAGGCGGAGAACGGCGCCTTGTTGGCGGCGCTCAGGGCGAGATAGGCGGACCATTCATCCCCCTGATAAGGGGCGCTGAAGCGCTGGGTCAGGTTGATCTGGTAACAATCCCCCGCCGCCAGATAGGCCTGGATACGGGCAAACTTGTCTCCGTATTCGGCCCGCGTCATGTTGCTCTGCCAGGGGCCGGTCAGGCGAAGGGGGAGGGTGGTTCGTTCGCGCTGCGCCATCAGCCAGTCGAGCCTGCGGGCGAGGCCGGCTTCATCACCCCAGTGGGCCAGTTGCCAGTGTCCCGTCGCGACATTTCGCAGCAGCGCCCAGTCGTAGATCCCGACCGCCATGTCGGGCACCTGAATGTCCTGTTGTGCCACTGCGGGCAGACGCTCGAATCGCCGACCCAGATCGTAGCCAAAGAGTCCCAGGGCTCCCCCGATGAACGGCAATCCCGAGTCATCCTCAACGCGCTCCCCGAGCAGGGCTCGCTGGGTCCTGGCGATCAGGGCGAGGGGATCGCCGTCATGATGGTGCTGGTGGTTATCCTGGGTGAGGCAGGTGCTGGTACCCCGGGTTTCCAGGGTGGCAAGCGGATCGGCGCTGATGATGTCAAAACCGTTGTCAGCCCCCAGGGGGCCGGCGGATTCCAGCAGGATGGCCCAGGGTTGGTGTTGCAGGCAGGCGAACCAGGTGTGGAGCGAGACCTGCGGGTCGAAATGGTGGATATGCAGTCTTGGTTTCATTTTTTGTTACATAGGCAACAGTTTGCGCCCGGCTCCCTAGCCGGTTCGGGTGGTCAAGCGTATCATGGCCGCCGGCATTTTTAAGAAAAACACCGTTATAAAAACACGCCGCAGTCTGCCGGCTCCAGGTGCATTTGCCACCTGCCGAAGGCCCGGCTCATATGGAAGCCCTTGCTCGCGCAAGCGATAACAAGGACCAGTGAGGATGATATGAGCATCATTAGAAAACAGGACTTTATCGATTCCATTGCTGACGCCCTGCAGTACATCTCCTTCTACCACCCCCTCGATTTCGTGCAGGCCGCCAAGGCCGCCTATGACCGCGAGATCAACCCGGCCGCCAAGGATGCCCTGGCCCAGATCCTGATCAACTCCCGCATGTCTGCCGAAGGTCATCGCCCGCTCTGTCAGGACACCGGTATCGTCACCTGCTTCGTCAAGATCGGCATGCAGGTACAGTGGGACAGCGACATGACGGTCCAGGAGATGGTGGATGAGGGCACCCGCCGCGCCTACACCAATCCGGACAACCCGCTGCGCGCCTCCGTGCTGGCGGATCCGGCCGGCAGCCGCAAGAACACCAAAGACAATGCCCCCGCTGTCGTGCACATCGACATGATCCCCGGCGACAAGGTGGAAGTGAGTATCGCGGCCAAGGGCGGCGGCTCCGAAAACAAATCTAAGATGGTGATGCTCAATCCCTCCGACGATATCGTGGAGTGGGTGCTCAAGACGGTGCCGACCATGGGGGCTGGCTGGTGTCCGCCCGGCATGCTCGGCATCGGCATCGGCGGCACCGCCGAGAAGGCGGCGGTGCTCGCCAAGGAAGCCCTGATGGAGCACATCGACATCCAGGAGCTGATTGCCCGTGGTCCCGAGACCACCGAAGAGAAGCTGAGGGTCGAGCTCTATGACAAGGTCAACAAGCTCGGGATCGGTGCCCAGGGGCTTGGCGGCCTGACCACGGTGCTGGATGTGAAGGTGAAATCCGCACCGACCCACGCCGCCTCCAAGCCCGTGGTGATGATCCCCAACTGCGCCGCCACCCGTCACGTGCATTTCGCACTCGATGGCTCCGGCCCGGCGGAGCTGACACCCCCCAGGCTGGAAGACTGGCCGGAGATCACCCGTGAGTCCGGTGGCAATGTGCGCCGGGTCAACGTGGATGGTATCACCAAGGCAGAGCTTGCCAGTTGGAAGAGCGGCGATACCGTGCTGCTCTCCGGCAAGATCCTGACCGGCCGCGACGCCGCCCACAAGCGCATCGCCGACATGCTGAAAAAGGGTGAAGGACTGCCCGAAGGGGTCGATTTCACCAACCGCTTCATCTATTACGTGGGCCCGGTCGATGCGGTGCGTGATGAGGTGGTCGGCCCGGCTGGCCCCACCACGTCCACCCGGATGGACAAATTCACCGACATGATGCTGGGAGAAACCGGCCTCATCGGCATGATCGGCAAGTCCGAGCGCGGCCCCAAGACGGTCGAGAGCATCAAGCAGCACCAGGCTGTCTACCTGATGGCGGTGGGCGGCGCCGCCTATCTGGTGGCGAAAGCCATCAAGAAGGCGCGCGTGGTGGCCTTTGCCGATTTGGGGATGGAGGCCATCTATGAGTTCGAGGTGGAAGACATGCCGGTCACCGTGGCGGTCGACTCCCAGGGCAACAACATCCACGAGACCGGCCCGGCCTACTGGTCCGCCAAGATTGCCGAGCTGGAGACCAAGCTGGCTTGATCAATCGGGCTTCGGTGCAAACGCAGAGCGATTAGCCCCGTACAGCAGCATGTTGAAAGGCGACCCTCGGGTCGCCTTTTTTACAGGCGCCATTTGACGATCTGGGCCTGAGCAAATTTACTGCTGCTGTGCTGCTGTGCTGCTGTGCTGCTGTGCTGCTGTGCTGCTGTGCTGCTGTGCTGCTGTGCTGCTGTGCTGCTTTGTTTTTGTCGCCATGACATCCCGGGTCGGAAGCCTGGATAACCCGGTGGGCAATGCCGGCGCATTGGCTGTCACGCCGAAGGGCGATCAGTGGTTCAGGTAGACATCCTGGCCGCCGTAGCTCAGTGCCCCACCCAGAGGGGTTGAGGGCTCGAAGAAGCGGGTCAGGACACCGGCACGCTGGGCCAGGGTGCTCAATGTGCTCCGGTCCAGGGCGACCTGTTCGGGCAGCCAGGTCAGCACGGCGGCACAGTGGCCATTCATCAGGCTCTGCTCCAGCAGGCGCTGCCAATTCTTGATCTTGGGGGCGTGCACGACAAGCACCCTGGCAGGATTGATTCCTCTGGCCTGCAATTGCACGGCGGCGGGCAGGCCTGGCGGGGCGACGAGCAGGATCCAGCCACTGTCGGACTGACTCAGTTGCCCCAGGGCATCCAGCAGCGGCGCTTCCTGATGGAGAGGGCCGCGCCGCTGCTCTTGTCCCATCTTGCTCTGATGGCGAGTGGGCCAGGTGGTGATCAGACCGGCAGAGGAGGAAGGGGGGCAAAGACTCAGGGGCTGGCTCATATGTCGTTCCTGTATGAATAACCATGCTGTATGCGCATACAGTAGTTCTGTTCGCAAGGAGTGACAAGTCATTTGTGGCTAAAAATGTGAGCCGATTAACAGGGGATGATTTTAACTCCATGATTAAAGAGGATATTTATATCTTCCTTATGCAGGATGTTTTTTAACCAGTAGACAAACTTCGGGTCGGCGCTCATGGTTATACAGTCCTGTATGGGGAGAGGAGGGAGCGAGATGGACGTCAGTACCTTGCAACGACTGGATGCGAACATTCTGCTCGGGATCATCAACGAGAAGCTGCGGCTGGAGTGTGATGGCCTGGAAGAGCTGCTGGCTTACTACGACATGACAGAAGATCAGCTGGCTACCCGTCTGCAACAGATCGGGTATCACTACGACCCCATGAGCAATCAGTTCAAGGCACATGGTTAATTGAAATCAAAGGATGCTCCGATTGGGGCATCCTTTTTATTACCTGACGAGGAGGTGTGAATTGAAAACGCTTTCAATTTCTCCCTAGTTGGCGATTATTTTCACGTATTTTCAGTCACAGGCAATCATTGAAAACCTATTCATAAAACTATCTTTTTTGTTTTCATGTATCACCATGATTTAAAACGAAATTTATATTTCATTCAGACTGGCTCAAGGAAAGGGTTTTCATGGTGAAACTGTCATTTTTATGCGTTAAAGTGTGACTCACGTTAACTTTTAAACCCTTGGCTTTAGCTAGTATGCCCCCGCCGGAGCATATTCTGAGATAACAACAGCGCCGGTCCCCCCGATGGGATGACATTTTTTATTTGTAACGAAGGAAAATGGTTTATGGCTACCAAGAAGAAGACAGACCAGGATCTCCAACTGGATAAAGATCAGCTCAAGGCGAGTATCGTGCGTCACCTGCGTTCTACCTTGGGTACAAGCGAACAGAAAGCCTCTCCGGATGCCTGGTGGAAAGCGACCGCTGCCGCCGTCAATGAACAGGTGTACGAGCGCCTGACCCGTACTCAGCAGACTCACTTCAAGAAAGATACTCGTGCGATTCACTATCTCTCTGCTGAATTTTTGATGGGGCGTTTGACCTCCAACAACCTGCACAACCTCTCCCTCTACAAAGTCTGTGAAGAGGCGCTGGGTGAACTCGGCCTGGAACTGACCGATCTGTGTGAACAAGAGCCTGACATGGCCCTTGGCAACGGCGGCCTGGGTCGTCTGGCCGCCTGCTTCATCGATTCCCTGGCCACTCTGAACTACCCGGCGGTGGGCTATGGCATCCACTACGAGCACGGCCTGTTCCGTCAGGAAATTCAGGATGGCCGTCAGATCGAGCGTCCGGACTCCTGGCGCGAATATGGCAACCCCTGGGAGATCTGCCGCCCGGAATCGGTGCAGGAGATCCCGCTCTACGGCTACGTGGAGACCGTCTTTGGTGACAAGGGTGGCCTGAAGAAGGTGTGGCACGCCGGTCGCAAGATCAAAGGGGTGCCCTGGGACATTCCGGTGGTCGGCTTCGGTGGTCACACCGTCAACATCCTGCGTCTGTGGGAATCCCGTGCCTCCGAGTTCTTCGACTGGGACGTGTTCAACGCTGGTGGTTATATCGACTCCCAGGCCGAGAAGGCCCAGGCCGAGACCATCTCCAAGGTGCTCTACCCGAACGATGAGACCGACGCCGGCAAGGAGCTGCGCCTGATCCAGCAGTACTTCTTCTGCGCCTGCTCCATCAAGGACATCATGCGCCGCTACAAGCGGGTGCATGGCAGTGACTTCAGCAACTTTGCCGCGCAAATCGCCATCCAGCTCAACGATACCCACCCCACCGTGGCCATCCCCGAGCTGATGCGCGTGCTGGTGGACGAAGAGGGGCTGAATTGGGATACCGCTTGGGGCATCTGCTATCAGGTCTTCTCCTACACCAACCACACCCTGCTGCCGGAAGCGCTGGAGAAGTGGTCCGTCAGCCTGTTCGAGAAGGTACTGCCGCGCCATCTCGAGATCATTTACGAAATCAACGCCCGTTTCCTGAACGAGCTAGTGGAGCCGAAGTGGCCGGGCAACGATGCCATCAAGGCCAAGCTCTCCATCATCGAAGAGGGTGACGTGCGCAAGGTGCGCATGGGCAACCTGTGCGTCATCGGCTCCTCCAAGGTGAACGGCGTGGCCGAGATCCACTCCAAGCTGGTGAAGGAAGATCTCTTCCCCGAGTATGCCGAGCTGTGGCCCGAGAAAATGTGCAACGTCACCAACGGCGTGACTCCCCGTCGCTGGCTGCTGGCCTGCAACCCGGAACTGGCCGAACTCTACAACGAGGTAGTGGGCAAGGAGTGGCCGCTGCAACTGGACAAGCTGCGCAGCGTGGTGAAGTTTGCCGACGACAAGGCGTTCCAGCAGCAGTTCATGACCATCAAGCGTCACAACAAGGAGAAGCTGGTCAAGGTCATCAAGGCGGAAACCGGCATCGACGTGAGCGCGGAGGCGATCTTCGACGTCCAGATCAAGCGTCTGCACGAGTACAAGCGTCAACAGCTGAACCTCATCCACATCATGGCGCTCTACCGTCGCCTGCTGGCGAACCCGGACTATGACATGCATCCGCGGGTGTTCATCTTCGGCTCCAAGGCGGCGCCCGGCTACAAGCTGGCCAAGGACATCATCTACGCCATCAACAAGCTGGCGGAGCGGGTCAACAACGACGCCCGTATCCAGGGCAAGCTGAAAGTGGTGTTCATGCCGAACTACCGCGTGAGCCTTGCCGAGAAGCTGATCCCGGCGGCGGATGTCTCCGAGCAGATCTCCACCGCAGGTTACGAAGCCTCCGGTACCGGCAACATGAAGATGGCGCTGAACGGTGCCATCACCATCGGGACGCTGGATGGGGCCAACATCGAGATCGCCGAAGAGGCGGGTGCCGAGAACTGCGCCATCTTCGGTCTGAACGTGGACGAGGTGAAGTCACTGAAGGCGCGCGGCTACAACCCGTATGACTTCTACTACGCCAACTCCGAACTGAAAGCCGTGCTGGACTGGTTTGATACCGACTACTTCACGCCGGGTCGCCCGGGGGAGCTCTCCTCCATCAAGCGTTCCCTGCTGGAAGGGGGAGACCCTTACCTGACCCTGGCCGATTTCGAGTCCTACTCCGAGGCGCACAAGCTGATCGACGCCTGGTACCGGGATCCGGCCCTGTGGGCGAAGAAAGCCATCATCAACTCGGCCACCATGGGCAAGTTCAACTCCGACCGCTCCATCCAGGATTACGTAGACCGGATCTGGAAACTGACGAGCTGCAGCGTCGGTTGATGTCTGCTCCTGTGAAAAACCCCGCGATGCGGGGTTTTTTTTCATCTGTCGGGCTGAGGGAGGCTCAGGGCCTGTCGACCACCCGGGTGTCCGCCGGCACCCGTTTCTTGCCGGTGATCATCGCCCTGACGAGATCGCCCCGTACCAGGCGATCCAGGGCGATGACGGCCAGCACATGGACGAAGATGGCCACCTGCAACCCCTTGGCAAAGAACTCATGGATCTCTTCCATGCGATGGGTGCCGGAGAGCGGCCCGTATTCGGTCATGATCCCGCTGGCGGCGGTGCCGACAAGGCAGGTCAACAGCAGCAGTATCATCAAGGACCCCAAAGGATTGTGACCGGCGTAGTAGGGGTGGCGCCCCTTGATCGTCTCCTTGAGATAGGTGATGACGCCGGCCGGTGTCGGCAGCCACTGGGCGAAGCGGGCATGATAGGAACCGATGAATCCCCATACGATGCGCAGTGCCAGCAGTCCGGCCAGCGCATATCCCGCATAGCGGTGGTTGCGCGCCCCCTCTTCAAGGATGAAGAGATTCAGCACGCACAACAGCACAGTGGCCCAGTGAAATCCCCTGACCACCGGATCCCATACCTTGATTTCACGGTTGTTCTGCATCGTCTTTCCCATGAGGTGATCCCCTTGTCGTGATGTCCATGATCATCGCCATCGTCAGCCATGGCTGCGTGATGGCCGTTGTCAGCATCATGAAGGCGATTTCTTAAGTGCGAGTTAATGTCGCGGTGATGTCACGGGTAGGGAGTGCGGTGGTGTCGGGGCGAGAAAAAGCCCCGGCGATGCGGGGCTTGTAGGGGCATTAGGGGGCGAACCTCAGTGGAGGATATCCCCCATGAAATAGGCCAGCATGGTCAGGATGACGGTGAACACCAGGTTCAGTACCAGGCCGGCCCGCATCATCTCCCGCTGCTGGATATGGCCGCTGGCGAAGACGATGGCGTTGGGGGGCGTGGCCACCGGCAGCATGAAGGCACAGGAGGCGCCGACGGCGATCAGCACGGAGACCACGATGGGGGAGACTCCCAGAGCCTCGGCCACCCCGGCGAACAGCGGCACCAGCAGCGCGGCGGTGGCGGTGTTGGAGACCAGCTCGGTCAGGAACACAACGAAGGCGGCCAGGCAGAGCAGGATCACGAAGATGGGCATGGAGGAGAGGCCGCTGGAGAGGTGCTCCGCCAGGAAGGCGTTGGCCCCGGTCTGCTTGAGGATGGCGCTCAAGGTGAGACCACCCCCGAACAGCAGCAGCACGCCCCAGTCGGTGTTCTGGTTGATGTCATCCCAGCTGGCGACCCGGCTGACGGCGATGGCCAGGATGGCGCCCATGGCGATCAGGGTATCGAACTGGGGAATGCCGCCCAGTGCCTTGGCAAGAGGCTGGGATCCAATCCACAGCAGCACCGTGGTCAGGAAGATGGCCAGGGTCACTTTGCGCTGACCTGTCCACTCGATGGTGACCTGCTCGGTGCTGACCTGGTGGGAGAGATTGGGACGGGTCACCCAGTAGAGCAGGCCGATGCCTACCGGCATGAAGATGATCACCACGGGGATGCCGAACTCCAGCCAGTCGGTGAAGCCCAAGCCCATCTGGGCGGCGGCGATGGCATTGGGGGGGCTGCCCACCAGTGTGCCGATGCCACCGATGCTGGCGCTATAGGCGACGCCAAGCAGCACGAAGACCAGGGTGCGGCGCTCCTTGTGAACGTCCAGCCCCTTCAGCATGCCGAGGGCCAGCGGCATCATCATGGCCGCGGTGGCGGTGTTGCTGATCCACATGGAGAGGGCGGCCGTGATGGTGAAGAGCACGATGGAAGCCCAGCCCAGGTGTCCCTTGGCGAGCTGCATCACCTTGCCGGCGATCTGGGTGTCGAGTCCCTGCTTGGAGAGGGCTGCCGCGAGGGCAAAGCCGCCAAAGAAGAGGAACAGGACGGGGTTGGCAAAGTCGGTCAGCGACTTGCTCATGTCGAACACCCCGAGCAGGGTGGCGAGCACCGGGATGGAGATGGCGGTGATGGTGATGTTCACCGCCTCGGTCAGCCAGAGGATGGCGATGAAGATCAGGATGGCCAGCCCCTTGTTGACCATGGGGTCAAACGGGAGCCATGCCAGCATGGCGCAGAGCAGGAGCAGATCCAGGATGACGATCCCGGACTTGATGTCCAGCCAGCGTGAGGGGGGAGTCGTAGGTACAGCCGATGTGTGCATAACGTTCTCTCGGTTAATTTATGGTTGTTGTTGTGATGCCGAGGTTACATTTATCCCCCTGTTTGAAACAGGGGGATATGGTCAAATCATGTGGCGACTCACAGAGTCAAGTGAAAATGGATCTTCAATCAAACAGAAATGAAACATTTTATTTTCATTTGACGGGGGAGGTGAAGGAGAGCAGCCACTCCTTGAACAGGCTCTTGGGCAGGGCGCCGCTGCGCTGTGCCAGGATCTCCCCCCGCTGGAAGACCATCAGGGTAGGAATGCTGCGGATGCCATAGCGACCTGCGATGGCGGCCTCCTGCTCGGTATCGAGTTTCACGAAGCGAAGGCGGGGCTCAAGCTCCCGGGCGACCTCCTGAAAGACGGGGGCAAACTGCAGGCAGGGGCCACACCAGCTTGCCCAAAAGTCCACCACCACCGGGATGTCGGACTGGATCAGGGCATCGAAGCTGGCCTGACGCCCCGCCACCGGGGTTTGTTCGAAGAGGGCGTGACGGCAGCGGCCGCACTTCGCGTTTGAGTCTGCTTTTTCGACAGGCAGGCGGTTGCGGGTAAAGCATTGGCTACAATAGGTGGTGACAAGTGACATAATTGCTTCCTTATTTCATGGCCCGGCAACATCTTTATTGCAATCAGAGCGCCGACTAACGGTAACATAGCACTCAGTGGTTTTTCACAGTTGGCCTCCGGCCGTGACCTGGTGTCACCGGATGGCCGACCATGACATGAGAATCGAGACGGGATGAAGAGTGTTGCACGGGCCAATCGTGTTGTCTTTGGCCTTATCATCGTATCGCTGGTGGGCTTTTCTGCCTATTGCTGGCAGTTGCTCAGCCAGCAGCAGCGTGCCTTCGATTTGAGCGTGGCGGCTGAGATGGTGCTCAATCGGGTCAATACCGATACCGTCTATCTGCTGGGGCGCGAGAAGGCCAGCGATGGCAGCGTACAGCAACGCCTGAGCCTGCTTTCCAGTCACCTGGACAGGTTCGTCAGGCTGGTGCACGAGGATCCGGAGTCGGTGGACGACCCCGGCTCCCAGGCGTTGCAGCGGGACATCGACGGTTATCTGCTGGATCTCGCCAGGCTCTACACCATGGAGATGACCATCGAGTATCTGGCTCCCCGCTTCCAGGGCCAGCTCAAGGCGTTGCAAGGCACCCTGCCGGTCGGTGAGGCGCAGTACCGCGACCTGACCGAACTCATGCGCCTGCACCACTACCTCAGACGCAGCTGGGATCAGAACGAGCAGCGGCAACTGCTGCAACTCCAGCAGCACCTGCTCGACCGCTATGGGGAGCAGCCGAGGGTTGCGGCCCTCGTTCGGCTGGGCCAGGAGTTCAATCAGCAGGTGATGGAGTACCATCGCCTGCGCAATCAGGTGGTGGAGATGAAGGGGCTGAGCTCGCTGCCCGCCTGGAAGCAGAGCAAGCTGGAGCGGGCCTCCTCCCTCAAGAGCCGCTTCTACCTGATGGTGCTGGGGGGGGCGCTGCTCTGCTTCTCGCTGGTGGCCGCGACCCTGTGGCGCCGCAACCAGAAGCTGAGCGAGCTCTCTCGCCATGCCGCGCTGCTGGCCCAGGCCAAGAGCGACTTCCTGGCCAACATGAGCCACGAGATCCGCACTCCCATGAATGCCATCATCGGCTTCAGCGCCCTGGCACTGCAAACCAGCCTGGATCCCCAGCAGCGGGACTATCTCAACAAGATCAAATCCTCGTCGGACACCTTGCTGCTGCTCATCAACGACATCCTGGATCTCACCAAGGTGGAGTCCGGCAAACTGACCCTGGAGGAGATCGACTTCGATCTCAGCGAGCAGCTCGACTCCCTCGCCGCCATGTTCGCGGATCTGGCGGAGCGCAAGCACATCGAGGTCATCATCAACAAGTCCCCCGCCGTGCCCGACTTCCTGCGCGGGGATCCGCTGCGCCTCGGTCAGGTACTGGTCAATCTGGTGAACAATGCCATCAAGTTCACCGAGCGGGGCGAGGTGGAGGTGGCCATTACGCTCACCAGCCAGCATCCCATGCGGGTCTGTTTCAGCGTGCGGGATACCGGCATCGGCATCGCCCCGGAGAAACAGGCCCAGCTGTTCCAGCCCTTTACCCAGCTGGAGGCGGGCAATACCCGCAAATATGGCGGCTCCGGGCTTGGCCTCAACATCTCCCAGCGCCTGGTGGGGCTGATGGGCGGGGAGATCACCGTGCAGAGCAAGCCCGGGGTGGGCTCCACCTTCCTGTTCGAGATCCCCATCTCCCAGGCGGTGTACGGGGTCTCGGGGCGCAGGGTCTTCTTCGATCACCAGCCCCTGATCCTGATGATGGATGACAACGAGCTGGTGCTGGAACTGGCCAAGGACATCCTGGGGCGGGCGGGGGCGTCCGTCATCACGGTCAACAGCCTCTCCCGCGCCCGTCAGGTGCTGCGGGAAGAGGGGCATCACATCCGCCTCGCCATCCTCGACTGGCGCATGGGTCAGGAGGATGGCCTGGACTTGGCCCTCGAGATGTACCAGCACAGCCAGTGGCGGCGCCTGCCTGTCCTGATGACCAGCGCCTGGTCCAGGGAGGGGCTGCACGGGCGGATGGAGAGCATGGGGCTGACCCATTTCCTGGCCAAACCCATGACCGAAAACGCCTTGCTGGCCAAGGTGGACGAACTGCTCAACGGCAGCTCCCATGACAGCAAGGTCCGCCAGGCGGAGGCCCAGGGGGATCAGCAGCAGTTCCGGGAGCTGCTGCGCGGTACCCGGGTGCTGCTGGCCGAGGACAACCGGGTCAACCAGCAGCTCATTCTGGAGTACCTGCGTCGGGTGGAGGCCAAGGTCACCGTGGTGGACAACGGCCGCGAGGCGGTGGAGCAGGTGGCGGAGCAGCCGTTCGACGTCATCCTGATGGATCTGCAGATGCCGGTGCTGGACGGGCTGGATGCCACCCGCCAGATCCGCAAGATGGTGGACAAGCACGATGTGCCCATCATCGCCCTCACCGCCAGCGCCATGCCGGGGGACAGGGAGCGCTGCCTTGGCGTCGGCATGAACGGCTATGTCACCAAGCCGGTGAGCAAGCTCGATCTCTACAACAACCTGCTGCAATGGGTGAAGAGCAGCGGCGGGGAGCCCAAGGTGCCCATCGAGGTCAAGCCGCCGGCCCTCATGGGCGTGCTGGATCTGGAGGATGCCCTGCGCCGGCTGGAGCATGACAGGGAGGCGCTGCAGATCCTCTTCAAGCTGTTCCTCTCCGAGCACAAGGACGATCTGTGGGACATCCGCACCGCCCTGCGTCGCCAGCAGCCCGAAGTGGCGTGCCGCTTGCTGCATACCCTGAAGGGGGTGTCGGCCAACATCTCCGCTTCCCGCCTGCAACTGCTGGCCGGGGAGCTGGAGTGGCGGCTGCGGCTGCAGGAGGAGCTGAGCGAGGGGGAGCTCAACCAGTTGCAGCAGGTCTTTACCCAGACCCGGGAGGAGGTCTCCCACTTCCTGCTCACCGGGGAGCAGCAGGAGTCGGTCGCCTTCCCGTTTTCGCCCCCCGACAAGCGGCTCTGAGGGAGGGCAAGATAGCAATCGTTCTCAAGTCACCCGCTTCAGGCTATGATGACCTACTCGTTCGCCCCCGCCAGGGGGCGATTGTATTGAGCTTCTCTTCACGATCACGCGGCAGCGCGCCGCGACCAAGGACTTCTCTGTGAGCGTATTTTTGCGGCTTGGCTGGTTTTTCAAGGATCAGTGGCGGCGTTATCTGGTGGCCATCTCCCTGCTGATGCTGGTGGCCCTGTTGACCGTGATCCCTCCCAAGGTGGTGGGCTGGGTGGTGGATGGCATCGCCAAGGGTGACTTGGACAGCGGCACCCTGACCGGCTATCTGGCGGGGCTTTTTGGCCTGGGACTGCTTATCTACCTACTGCGCTACGTGTGGCGGGTCATGCTGTTCGGTGCCTCCTACCGGCTCGCCTACGTGCTGCGCAACCGGCTGTTCAGCCACTTCACCCGCATGAGCCCGGATTTCTACCAGCGCCACCGCACCGGTGATCTGATGGCCCACGCCACCAACGACATCCAGGCGGTGGAGATGACCGCAGGGGAAGGGGTGCTGACTCTGGTGGACTCCTTCATCGTCGGCATCCTGGTGCTCTCCATCATGTGCAGCCAGTACTCCTGGCAGCTGACCCTGCTCTCCCTGCTGCCCCTGCCGGTGATGGCCTTCTTCATGAACCGCTTCGGGACCCAGATCTACAAGGAGTTCAAGGCGGCGCAGGGGGCCTTCTCCCGCCTCAACAACAAGACCCAGGAGGCCCTCTCCGGGGTGCGGGTGCTCAAATCCTACGCGGTCGAATCCCTGGAGGACGAGGGCTTTGCCGAGCTGACCCGTCAGGCGGGGGAGCGCAACATGGCGGTGGCCCGCATCGACGCCAAGTTCGACCCCGTGATTTACCTGTGCATCGGCTGCTCCTATTTTCTGGCGGTCGCAGGGGGCAGCGCCCTGGTGCTGCAAGACAAACTGACTCTGGGGGAGCTCACCAGCTTCACCATGTACCTCGGCCAGCTCATCTGGCCCATGTTCGCCATCGCCTGGCTGTTCAACATCATCGAGCGGGGCAGCGCCGCCTACTCGCGCATCGAAAGCCTGCTGGGGGAGCGCAGCGACATCGAGGAGCCGGCCCATCCCGTGGCGCTGGCCTCGGCCTTTCCCCTGCGGGTGCAGGGGCTGGGCTACCGGCTGGAGCAGCGCACCCTGTTGCAGGGGGTGGATGTCACCCTGCAGGCTGGCGCCATGCTGGGGATAGTGGGACGCACCGGGGCAGGCAAGAGCTCCCTGCTCAAGCTGCTGATGCGCCTGGCCAACCCCACGGCCGGGGAGATCCGCATGGGGGAGGTGCCCATCTCGCAACTGTCGCTGGGTGAGCTGCGCAGCCAGTTTGCCTATGTGCCCCAGGAGCCGTTTCTGTTCTCCACCACCATCGCGGCCAACATCGCCCTGGGCCGCCCCGAGGCGAGCCGGGAGGAGATTGAGCGGGTGGCGCGCATCGCCTGCGTTCACGACGACATCAGTCGCTTCCCCAAAGGGTATGAAACCGAGGTGGGGGAGAAGGGGGTGACCCTCTCCGGCGGTCAGAAGCAGCGTCTGGCCATCGCCCGCGCCCTGCTGCTGGATGCCCCCATCCTGGTGCTGGATGACGCCCTCTCGGCAGTGGATGCCCACACCGAGCAGCAGATCCTGCTGGCCCTCAAGGCCCACAAGCGCACCCTGGTGCTGGTGAGCCACCGCATGACGGCGGTGGAGCAGGCGGACGAGATCCTGGTGCTGGAGCAGGGAGCGATCAGCGAGCGGGGCCGTCACGAGGCCCTGATGGCCAGGAACGGCTGGTACGCGGACATGGTCCGCTACCAGCGCCTGGAGCAGGACGTGGAGGAGAGCCTGTGAACAGGATGACAAGACCCCTGGTTTCCTTCACCCCCCGCCCGGCTCCCGCGAGCGGAGAGGGGAGCAAAGAGAGTCAATTCCCGTGGAACGTTGCGCTGGAGGCCAGTCTGTGAATCCAACCATCAAACGGCTGCTCGCCTACTGCGCCAGCTACCCCCGCTGGCTGGTGCAGGCGGGCATCTGCCTGCTGCTCGCCACCGGCGCCGAGGTGGCGGGCCCCTTGCTCATCAAGCTCTTCATCGATGACTACCTGGCGCCGCGCCGGCTGGAGTGGGGCATCATCGCCGCCCTTGCCGCCGGTTATCTGGGGTTGCAGGTGTTGTCGGCGGCCGGCTTCTACCTGCAATCCCTGCGCTTCAACCGCATCGCCCAGGCGGTGGTGCAGCGTCTGCGCGAGCAGGTGTTCGCCACCGCCATCCGCCTGCCTGCCCGCTATTTCGACAAGCACCGCTCGGGCTCCCTCATCTCCCGCATCACCAACGACACCGAGGCGATCATGAACCTCTATGTCCAGGTGATAGGGCTCCTGGTGCAAAAAGTGGTGCTCCTGTGCGGCATCCTGCTCTCCATGGCGCTGCTGGACTTGCGCCTGATGCTGGTATGCGCCACCCTGCTGCCGGCGGTGGGGGCCGTGATGTGGCTCTACCAGAAACTGAGCGTGCCCGTGGTGCGGGCGACCCGATCCTTGCTCTCCGACATCAACAGCCGTCTCAACGAGTCGTTGCAGGGGATGCCGGTGATCCAGGCCATGGTGCAGGAGCGCCACTTCGCCAATGCCTTTGCCGGGGTGAACCAGCAGCACTGGCAGGCGCGGATCAAGAGCCTCAAGATCAACGGCATCCTGCTGCGCCCCCTCATCGATCTCTTCTACATGATGGTGCTCATCGGTCTGCTGGCCCTGTTTGCCCACGAGGGGCTGAGCACGGCGGGGGCCATCCAGGTGGGGGTGCTTTACGCCTTCATCAGCTATCTGGGGCGGATGATCGAGCCCCTCATCGAGATGACCAACCAGCTCAACCAGTTGCAGCAGGCCATGGTGGCGGGGGAGCGGGTGTTCGCCCTGCTCGATGAAACCCGCGAGAGCACCGACGGGGAGGTGCGCCCCCTGGAGGGACGGGTACGCTTCGACGGGGTGGGCTTCTCCTACGACGGGGAGCAGCAGGTACTGCAAGATGTGAGCTTTGCCACCCGGCCGGGCCAGATGCTGGCGCTGGTGGGCCACACCGGCAGCGGCAAGTCCACCATCATCAGCCTGCTGATGGGCTTCTACCCCCTGGATCGGGGGAGCATCCACTTCGATGATCACCCCATGAACGGCCTGG
Source organism: Aeromonas sp. R7-1 (assembly GCF_040908115.1). NCBI lineage: Bacteria > Pseudomonadati > Pseudomonadota > Gammaproteobacteria > Aeromonadales > Aeromonadaceae > Aeromonas > Aeromonas sp. R7-1. Next base: position 32,342 of record NZ_JBFODD010000039.1, read on the forward strand.
CCCTCTCGGCGGTGCGCCGCAGCATCGGCCTGGTGCAGCAGGATCCTTTCATCTTCGTCGGCACCCTGGCCGAGAACCTGCGCCTTGGGCGTGACGGCATCGAGGATGGCCGGCTCTGGCAGGCCCTGGAGGAGGTGCAGCTGGCCGATTTCGTGCGCCGCCTGCCCGATGGCCTGGCCACCCTGATGGAGGAGGGGGGCAAGAACCTCTCCGCCGGCCAGCGCCAGCTGCTCTCCTTTGCCCGCGCCCTGGTGGGGGATCCGCGCATCCTCATCCTGGACGAGGCGACCGCGAGCGTGGACTCCCAGACCGAGCTCGCCCTCTCCCAAGCGCTCTCGGCGGCGCGCCGTGGCCGCACCACCATCGCCATCGCTCACCGCCTCTCCACCATTGTGGATGCCGATGAAATCCTGCTGCTCTCCCGCGGGTGGGTGAGCGAGCGCGGCACCCACGGTGAGCTGATGGCGCTGGGGGGGCATTATGCCCAGCTGTTCGAGATGCAGAGCCAGGGGGCCTGGCTTGAAGAGAAACGGGCCTGAGGCCCACCTAAAAAAACAGCCGGCATCTGCCGGCTGTTTTTTTGACTGGCGGGTTACACCGTGGCCTTGCTGCGGCTGACCTGCTTGGGCTCCAGGGGCGGGAAGTCATCGTTGAAGAAGGTGTCCGCTTCTTCAATTTGTGCCTTGCGCTGCTTCTGGATGAAGTTGTCGAAGTCGCGCTTGATCTCGGGGTCCTTGAGGGCCTCGTAGTCGAACACGTTGGCGGCATAGAGGTAGTTGAAGTAGATGTCGACGAACTCGGCGCTGGCACAGGCGGAGGTGAACTTGCTGTTCTGGCGGTCGAAGTTGACGCGGTACTGTTTGATCTTCGGCACATAGACCAGCTCGTTGCCCACCTTGAACACTTCCACCGTGACCCCCACCGTGATGGTCTTGTAGAAGTCCTTGTTGTTCTCCACCCCGAAGCGGATGGCATCCCCCTGCTTTTGCAGGAACTTGTTGAAGCTGGCCAGCGCCGTGGTGCCCTGGCTCACCACCACGTCCATGATGAAGTTGATGAAGTCGGTGGCGATGCTGAGCCCCTTGATGTGGCGGCTGTAGCTCTGCTGATCGATCTTGCTCGGCCCCATCAGAGGGATCTTGGAGAGGGCCCTGGCCCAGAGATCCGCGTCCGTCTTGTACTGCTCGCCATAGGCTTCGGCGTAACGGTTGATGTAGGCGGTGACCACGGAGGTGATGGCGATGAGGTAGGCCTTCTGTTCCGCCAGCTTGGCCATGACGGCGGGATCGTCCAGCAGCTCGTTGGCCACGATGAACTCCACCAGGCCGTCCTTGTCGGCATAGGGATCATTGCCCACCGCCCGGACGGTATCGGGCAGGTTGACGTCGTTGAAGAAGGCCTCGGCCTCGGCGAACTGATCATGGTTGCTCAGGCGGTTGGCCGGTGCCTCGCGCACCAGCTGGCAGAGCACCAGCTCGGCCTCGTAGTCGGACTCGCGCCACAGGGGGGCCTGCAACTGGTTGCCGAAGGTCTTCTTGTAGGCGAGGTTGAAGTCAAACAGCACCGAACTGCAGCCGCAATCCATGGCGAAGTCGACGGTGTAGCTCAGCGGCCCGGTGGGCAGGGGCTTGCTCATCTTCCCCTTGGCGCTGAGGTTGGCATAGCACTTGAGGTACTCCCGGCCAAACAGCTCGTAGGCACGGTTGTTGTTGAAGTTGAGCTGGAAAGTACCGGCGCTCTCGCCCCCGTTGAACAACTGTTGCACGTGACTCATCTCTCTATCCTTATGGTGAGATTGGTAGACGGGTTGACCCGGTGCCGAGTGGCTACTTCCGGGCCAGCAACAGCCTAGCGAGGGAGTGGGGGTTTGGTTACTGCAAATAATCCCAGTGGCGGGGGCGGGATCCTGGGCTAGCCCCCTGACGGGGAGTATTTCTTGTTGTGTTTCATTCGGATATGGCTGTCATGGTCCCGTCATCCGGGGCGGGACCTTGAAAAAAATCGGAAAAAGGGAAAGAGAGGGGCAACCCGGGGTCAGGAAAGGCCGGTTTTATCATTTGCCAGGCAAATAGAACCTGCCATTGCATGAATTTTGCAAATACCCTTTGGGGGCCCGCTCACAGGGATGGCACGGGAGGCTTGTCTATCGGGAAGCAGGCTGGCAACATTTGCGTCACATTCACTCATCGGATCAGTTTGCAATGGACCTGCAACGCCTCAAAGCCAACCTCGCCCTGCGTCTGTTCGCCTGGCGCTACATTCCCGTCATTGGTTTTTGTGCCCCCGTCATCGAGCAGATGGACGCCAGGGCGCTGCGCATCCGCATTCCGCTGGGCTGGCGCACCCGCAACCATCTGGGCAGCATGTATTTCGGGGCGCTCGCCACCGGCGCCGACCTGGTGGGAGGGCTCCTGGTCATGGAGAAGGGGCGGGCGCGGCGCAAGAAGGTGCATTTTGCCTTCAAGGATGTGCAGGGGGAGTTTTTGAAGCGCCCGGAGGGGGACGTGCAGTTTGATTGCGCGGCGGGGGAGCTTATCGACGCCATGATCGACGAGTCCCTGGCGAGCGGCCAGCGCATCAACCGCCCCATCCAGGTGGTGGCCACCTGCCCGTCGCGCAACGGCGACGAGGCCATGGCCCGCTTCGTGCTGACCCTCTCCATCAAGGCCAGCTGAAGGCCAGAGGGCGCTTGGCGCCCTTGTTCAAGCCGGGATCAGAGGATCTCGGGGCTGCTCCCTTCCTTCACCACGGCCTTCATGCTTCATGCCGTTGAAGTTGACCATCCGCTCGGCCACTGTGCTGGGTAGCGCTTGCGTGGCAGGGCGTCAGGATCAGAGGATCTCGGGGCTGACGCCTTCCTTCACGACTACCTTCATGCCGTTGAAGTTGACCACCTGCTCGGCGACTATCTTGCAGCGTTTGCGGGTCTCGACCTGACCGTCCACTTCCACCAGGCCCTCGGCGACCAGCGCCTTGGCGGCACCGCCACAATCGGCCCAACCCTGATGCTTGATCAGGTCACACAAGGCAACGAAGGGGTGACCTTCGAGCAGAAACGTCTCCATGGGAAATCCTCTAGCTGGATGAATGGCTGAAACAGCGGGGGCTCATTCTAGGCAGTTAGGCGGGGCAGGGAAAGGGCCCGGGCCGAATTGCCCCGAAAAAGGGGCGAGCACAGGCAAAAAAACCAGCCCGACCGGGCTGGTTGTGTCTCTGGGTGCCACTGGCGCTCAAGGGAGTTTCACCACCGCTTCCCCCGTCACGGCGAGGGCGCCGCCCTGGGTGAAGATGCGGGTGGCCAGGGTGGCGATGGGCTTGTCGCTTCGAAGGGCAATCACCTCCACCTCCGCCGTCACCACGTCCCCCACGAACACCGGGAGCGTGAAGGAGAGGCTCTGGCCCAGATAGATGCTCCCTTTCCCGGGCAGTTGCTGCCCGAGCAGCCCGGAGAAGAGGCTCGCCAGCAGCATGCCGTGGACGATTGGGCGCTCGAACACCGTCGTGGCGGCGAAGTCCGGGTCCAGGTGCAGGGGATTGAAATCCTCCGAGAGACCGGCGAAGGCCGCCACCTCGGCCGGGCCGAAGCGCTTGGTCAGGCTGGCTTTCATGCCCACGGCAAGGGGTTGTGTACTCATGCGGGTTCCTCTTCTTGCTTCCTGACGCCGGCAAACACCGGATTGAGCCGTACCTTGACGTAGCTGCCGGGGGCCGCCTCCAGCCCCTCGGCAGGCTGCCGTGCAGGGACGGGCTCTGCCTCGTCACGGTCTTTGATAAAGCGCATCATCTCGGGCCACCAGGAGCCGCTCTGGTGGGTCGCCCCCGCCAGCCACTGCGCCGGGCTGTCCGCCTCGGCCCCGTTTTGCCAGAAGCCGTATTTGTTGGCATCCGGCGGATTGATGATGCCGGCGATGTGCCCGGATTCGGCCAGAATGAAGCGCCGCTCGCCCCCGAACAGCGCCATGCCCTGCCAGGTCCCCTGCCAGAGGGCGATGTGATCGTCCGCGGCGGACACCAGCAGCACCGGGGTCTTCACCTTGGCGAGATCGATGCGGGTGTGGCGGATCTTGAGCTCCCCCTTCACCAGCTGGTTTTCCAGGTAGAGTCGGCGCAGCAGGCTGTTGTGGGTCTTGCCCGCCACGTTGGTGCTGTCGCTGTTCCAGTGCAGCAGATCGAACGCCACCGGGCTCTGGCCCTTGAGGTAGCTGTCGATGTAGTAGTTCCAGTAGAGGCTGTTCTCCCGCAGCAGACTGAAGGAGACCGCCAGCTGGCGCCCGTCCATGATGCCCCTGGCCTCGTTCTGGGCCTCCAGCGCCGCGATGATGGGCTCGTGGATGAAGATGCCAAGCTCCCCGGGCTGGGAGAAGTCCAGCAGGGTGGTGAACAGGGTGGCGCTGCGTACCCGCTGTTTCTGGCGCCGCGCCGCCAGCCAGCCCATGGCGAGTGACAATGCAGTGCCACCGATGCAGTAGCCGATGCCGTGCACCTCCCGCTCGCCGGTGGCCGCCTCCACGGCGTCCAGGGCGGCGATGACCCCGTCCACCACGTAGTCGTCGAGATCGACCTGCCCCTGTGCCACCCCCGGGTTGCGCCAGGAGATCATGAAGACCGTCTGCCCCTGGGCGACCAGCCAGGCCACCAGGGAGTTCTGGGGGCGCATGTCCATGATGTAGTACTTGTTGATGAAGGGGGGCACGACCAGCACCGGGGTCTTGCCCACCGTCGCCGTGGTCGGGCTGTACTGGATGAGCTCAAAGAGCTCGGTGCGCAGCACTACCCGGCCCGGGGTGGTCGCCAGATCCCGGCCGAGCTCGAAGGCGGACTCGTCGGTCAGGCGGATGTTGAGGTGATCGGCGCTGCGCTCCAGATCTTCGGCCAGGAGCGCAATGCCGCGCACCAGATTCTGGCCGTCGGACTCTAGGGTGAGCTTGAGCAGCTCCGGGTTGGTGGCCAGGAAGTTGCTGGGAGCCATGGCGTTGACGTACTGGCGGGTGAAAAAGCGCAGTCGCTCCCGGCTCTTCTCGGGCACGCCCTCCAGGGCATCCACCGCCGCCAGCAGGTGTCTTGCGGTCAGCAGATAGGATTGCTTGAGGTAGTCATAGAGGGGTTGCTCGCTCCAGGCCTCGGCCTTGAAGCGGCGATCGCTGCGATCCGGGGTGATCACCGGCTCGCTCGGCTGACCTGCACTCTTGAGCAGGGTGTGCTGCATCAGCTTGAGCTGATCCTGCCACCAGTTCATCTGGGACTGGATCAGCTGCCAGGGCTGTTGGCTACCCTGCTCCAGCACCTTGCCCAGATCGTCCAGACTGGTCTGCAGCAGGGCCTGGGCCGTGCGCTCTGTCTGGGCTCTGGCCATGGCCAGCAGCTTGTCGTTGTAGTGGGCCAGGGCCTCGAACAGCGGGCCGTAAGATGATTGGCTCATGTGTTCTCCTTCACCCACGCCCGGGGCGGGCACTTGCCCGTTCTGTCGAGTCGTGGGGAGATGTGGCTGCCCGCAAGACGGGCAGCCAGGGGCTATCAGGCCTTGCCCGTGCTCTTCTTGATGCCATCTGCGGTCAGGGCATCCAGCTCTTCCTTGAACTGCTGGCCGAGGGCGCTGAGCTTCTGGATGTCATCCAGCATCTGGCGGGAGAGCTGGCTGGCGCTCTCCAGCTGCACGGTGCCGAGGGCCGCCAGGCTCTGGGCATCCTGCACCTTGCCGACGGCCTGCAACTGGTTGAGCCCCAGTTCGGCGTAGGCATTGGCGGACGCCAGTTGCAACCGGGTCAGCTGTTCGATGTTGCTGGCCAGCAGCTGGTTGTAGCGGGTGAGGGGGGCGGCAAAGCCTTGCATCTGCTCGGTAAAGCTCTTGATCACGTCCATATTCATCATGGGTCTCCGGTTCGGCAGAACACTGTTTTTGCGGGTCAATCGACCCTTCTTGCGGGTACAGCACGTCATCCCTGTGTTACGTGTTGTTTGCTCTGTTCAAACACACGTTTGAGCATTCTGCAACCAATCCACCTTTGGTGTAAATGACATAAATGTTAGTTTCTGTTTGAATTTTCCAATCCGCCGAGAGAGCCATCCCCGGATTCAGACGAGAGGTGACGCAGGGAAAGGGTCGGGGTCTCGTCCCTCGGGGCCTGCGCTGGTACCCTTGAGCCACACCCTCTTCACAAGGAATCCCCGATGAAACCGTTCGCCCTGCTGCTCGGCTGTGGTGCCCTGACCCTCGCCGGTGTCGCCCAGGCCAGCACGCCGGTCCAGATCTCCCTGCCCGGTATCAACCTGCCCTCGTCCAATCAGGTGGAAGGGGCACGGGCTTCCTTCCTTTACGGCCGCACCGGCCAGGTGAAGGGGATCGATCTGCCGGTGTTCGCCCTCTCCGATGTGGATCAGTTCACCGGCCTGCAGCTTGGTGTGTTCTTTGGCGCGAGCCGGGTGCGCCACCAGTTTGGCGGGGTCGCCATCAACGCCGTCAACTGGCACGAAGGGCAGGATACCGGCCTCAATCTGGGCTTCGTCAACCTGACCAACAATGTGAAGGGGCTCAACTGGGGGGCGGTCAACATCGCCCAGGGCAATGCCCTGGCCAACGTCGGCTTCGTCAACTATGCCGAACGCACCACCTTCCAGCTGGGATTCGTCAATGCCACCAAGCACCTGGACGGCTTGCAGATTGGCCTGGCCAACTACGCCGAGAACGGCATCTTCCCCATTCTGCCCCTGATCAACTTCAAGAAATCCTTCTAGGGGCCAACTTGCCCTTGCTTTAGGAGGGGCAGCCATTACCCTGTGCTCCATCAAGGCTGCACAGAGGTAACAGGGGCATGACAACGGAACACATGGACGCCATCGGCATCGGTTGGGACGTGAGGGGCTGGCAGGGTAATGCCCAGGCGGTGGCGGTGGTGGGTTGGCAGGCCCGGGAGTCCCGTCTGCACTGGCTCGGGATCTCCCCCTTGTTTCGGCTGAGCTCCCGGGTCGCGCCGGATCTGGATGCCCTGCTGCGCCCGGCCCTGCAAGACGAGGTGGCGCTGATGCAGGTGCTGGCCTGCCCGCGCCTTGCTCTCGGCATCGATGCGCCCCTGGCCTTTCCCCGCGCCCTCGCCGATCTGCTGGCGGGGCGGGGGAGCGGCTCTCCCGTGCCTCAGCGGGAGATTGACAACCCTTACGCCTACCGGGATTGCGAGCGCTGGCTCCATCAGCATTATGGCAAGAAGCCCCTCTCCGCCACCTTCGACAGGCTCGGCAACAACGCCACCCTGGCCCTCTCCATGCTGCCGCGTCTCGGGGATCTGCAACTGGTGCCAAAACAGGCGAGGGCTGCCGGGCGCGCGGTGCTGGAGGTCTATCCCGCCCTGGCCAAAATCGGGGGCAAAGCCTCTGCGGTGCGGCCCGAGCTGCAACCCCACCTGCCAGCAATCCTCATCCCTGGAACGGATCCCTATGATGCCGCGCTCTGCGCTCTGATGGCCCTGCAATTTGCGGCCGAAGGGGCCGTCACCTCGCTGCCTGCCCTGGTGGACCTGCCGGAGGAGATGGCACCGGACGAAGGCTGGGTCTACCACTTCGCCCGGGATTGAGACGCCCAAGTGCACCGCGCTCCCCCTGATGACTGCTGGCGACTCGCTGCAGCCACGGCACTGGTGACGTGACTTGCTGTCGCCACAGCGTATGGCTTGCCGTTGCCACGGTGTCAGGCAAGGGGAGGCCGCCTTTGTCCTGTGATCTTCCGACGTCCCCTTGACTCTTGCCATTGTTGCCTTATTTTGCGACTGCCGACTGCCGACTGCCGACTGCCGACTGCCGACTGCCGACTGCCGACTGCCGACTGCCGACTGCCGACTGCCGACTGCCGACTGCCGAC
>NZ_JBFODD010000004.1:0-29662 GCF_040908115.1 Aeromonas sp. R7-1
TGCCGCCGTCCAGCTCGAACCAGACTTCGGTGCTGCTCACCTTCTTCGCCCGATGCTCGCCGTTGTAGGCGGCCGGGCTGGCCCCGGTCACCTCGATCACCGAGTCCTGCTTGTAAGCGTGGCCGCCAGAGATGGTCGCCTTGGCGGCGTTCTCGGTGGCATCCCACACCAGGCTGTTGACGGTGAGGGTGCCGAACCCGGTCACCAGCACCGCCTTGAGCAGGGCCGTCAGGGCGCCCGCTGCGGTATCCCCCAGGTTGGGGGCGCCTTGCATCTCGCTTGCGTACCACTTCACGGGAAAAGTAGCCATGGTGTTCTCCTGATTGGTTGGGGTGGGGCAGATTGCCCCACCCGGTTAACGGTTGACTTTGCCGCGCAGCTGCAGCTCGAACTTGTCGGTCTCTTGCGCCGCCACCGACTGCAGGATGGTGCGGATCACCCAGAGCGGATAGGCCGCCGCCTGAGTGGTGAAGCGCAGCACGTTGCCGCTCGACCAGCCCGCCCCCCAGCCCCGGTGATCCAGCAGGAAATAGGGCTGGCCGTTGTTGGGGTTGATGGGGGCCAGGTCAGTGTTCACGTCCCCCACCGCGATCTGGCCCACATGCTCCCCGACCAGCACAAAGGTGGTGCTGGAGTTGAAGATGATGGCCCAGCGCTCCTGCAGGGTGGCGCGGTTGGTGACCAGGATCGGGTAATCCGTGTCGTTGTACTGCGCCGTGGACTGGTCGCCGATGAGGTAGTCAGACCAGACATTGGTCCAGCTTTTCTGATCGAACAGGCCGGTATAACGCGCCCACAAGTCGCCGATGATGAGCGCGCTCGACACCAGGGTGTCGGCGGGGTCGTAGTCGTGGGACAGGGGCCTGGCCAACTGCAGGCGGCCCGAGATCTCCACGTCCGTGACCAGGCTCATGTCCTCGATGCGATGCACCACGTAGAGGGGTTCGGCGTAGCCGGTCAGGCTCAGAGGGTTGGCCAGTGTCACCACGCCGCTGTCGAGGTTGACGCTGTAGAGCGACGTGGCCAGCTGCTTGCCGTCCTTGTCCTCCACATGGGCATGGGCCAGCCGCACCCGACCGGTGTTGAGCTGCTGCCCCGCCGACACCCCCATGGGGAACGCCGCCTTGCGGGTACTGTGGATCACCACGATGTAGCCCTTGCGGATGAAGGGCACCCGACCGTCTGACGGCAGCCGCACCGGATCCAGCCCGATGACATCGGCATTGAGCGGCAGGTAGCTGAACACCACGCAGTTGAACCGGATGGTGTCGGCCACCACGCTAAGCGGCCGCCAGATCTTGTTGACCCTGGTATCCGGCCCGGTCTGCACCTCTATCACGTTGTTCTCGTCATACCAAGGCTCGGCCTCATGGCCCGCCGCCAGGATCAGCTGGCCAAAGCGCACCGTCGCCACCCCTGTCTGGTAGTTCACCCGGCCATCCATATCGGCGGTGGTGAAATAGCCATCCCCATCCGCCGTCGCCTCGATGCGCCGACCGGTGGCGGTGTTGGCGCTGATGTAGAGGCTGCCCGGGGCCACCGGGGCGCCCGGGGTGCGGAAGGTCACCATGTCCACCGACTGAACGTTAAACGAGGTGGCCAGGGACTGCAGCGACGGCTGGGCCCCCTGCCCCGCCGCCCAGTCGGCCAGCACCGCCAGCCCGTTGCTGTAGTCGATGGTGCCCGCCTGGATGCCGGCGCCGGTCTCCGGATCCGGGTCGCGGTAGAGCAGCCCCTGCCGGTCCACGTAGGTGGACCCGCCCAGGGTGAAGCGCATCGAGCCCTCCAGGATCGCCTCGGAGAATCCCGGGGTCACGTCGATGCGCAGCGCCTGGGCGGTCAGGGTCGCGTTCTGGGCCAGGGCGCTGTTGTTGTTGCGGTAGGTCACATCGACCCAGCCCCCCTCGCCATCGGGGAAGGTGTAGGCGGTGTTGACATACTGGAAGCCGGTCAGGGTCCAGCGCATGTCGGTGTACCAGGTGCCCGTCACCGGGTCCTGGTGGCTGCCCGCCGGCACCCAGGCATAGGTGGGCTCGGGCAGCAGGGCGGTGCCGTCCGGCATGAAATGCAGGGTGCCGGCGTTGTAGTCGATGGCCCCCAGCACGTTGCCGCTGGCGTCCATCAGGTTGCCCTGGCCATCGTCCTGCAGCGTGATGATGGGGTCCTTCTTCTCGATGGAGAGGATCCGCTCTGACGCCGCCACGATGGCGTACAGCGCGTTGAATTTCACCCGCACCGACCCCGGGGTGAGGTTGTGGGCGCCGCCGCCGTCGCCGTCCAGGGTGATGGAGAGGTGCCCCACCTGGCCGGGGGTCGAGAGTCGGCCCGGCTCGATGTGGCGCTCGGTCACCGGCTCGCCGTACTGGTACTGGGCCACGTACTCCTGGCCCAGCGCCGGCAGGGTGATGTGCTCCAGGTCGATGATACCCTCGGCGTAGTTGATGGTGCCGGTGATGTCGCCCCGGATCCGTCCATCCCCCACCGCATCGTTGGCAGTCTTGCCGCTGCCCCAGGTCAGGATCAGGCTCTTGGGGGTGATGCCGGTGTGGGGCAGCTGCCAGGCGCTCTTGCTGATGCTGATGGCCTGGCCGCTGCGGTTGGTGTAGTTGACCGGGGTGGCCCAGCTGAACAGGATCGCCGTGTCCACGTCCGGCAGGGCCCCCAGGGTCAGCATGACCGATCCGGTGGCGTGGTTGACCACGCCGGACCCGTAGGACCTATCCGCCCCGAACAGCTCGCCACGGCCGTTGTCTTTCAAGTCGTACCATTTGCCTTGCGCCATGTACGACACCGTCAGGGTGCCCGGTGCCGGGGTCGGCTGCAGGGTGATGGTGTAGGCATAGCCCCGGTTGTTGGCCTTGATCTCGATCTGGGCCGTGTCGGCGATGCGCGACGGGCGGGCCGCCGGCCAGAAGCTGACGGCCTTGCTCGCGGCGCCGTAGTTCGGGCACTGGGCGTTGAACTCCATCTGCCCCCGGCCGTAGTCGATGGACCCGATCACCGACCCCGCCACCACCAGTTCGCCGCCCTTGTCGGTGATAACGGCGGCGCCGATGGTGATGGTCAGGGTGCCGGGCTTCACGCCGGTGCCGAGGAACAGGCCCCGGCTCGGGGCGATGCTGACCACGGTATTGAACGTGACCAGCCCCTTGCCGGAATCCACCAGGCTGGCCAGCTCGCCGGCGGCGGTCAGGTCCACCGCCGGGGTTTCACTGCGGGCCGCCGGCACCAGCTGGGTGAAGATGGTCTTGGCACGCACCTGCATGGCGCCCAGGTTCACCGCCTCGGCCAGCTTGGTGGTGGCGAAATAGTTGGCCGCATCGGCCACCACTGTCTCGCGCAGTGCGGTCTTTAGGTTGGTCACCACGTCATAGGGGGTCGGTTGCTCCCCCTCGAAGGTGTAGCGCAGCGGGTCCGCCAGCTTGCAGGTCACCACGTTGCGCGTGAACTCGGGCACGTTGGGCACCTGGAACTTGGCCAGCTGCTGGGTCACTTCCAGCACCCGCACGTACTGCTCGAACTCCCCCGCCTTGCCCTCGTTGCCGACCAGCACCAGGGTCTCCCCCACTTCCGGCAGGCGCACTTCGACGCGCTGGAAGAAGCGGATCGCCCGCTGCCCTTCCAACTGGGTGTCGTACAGAAAGCCGCGCCACTTCGGGCCCCTGGCCAGGTAGCGCTCCAGCACGTCGCGGGCCTCGGCGCGGGTATCGTGGTGATCCCCGGTGCTCATCAGGCACAGGCCCACGCTGGGGTCACTCGGCGGCAGCAGCACAGTAGTGTTGGCGCCGTAGTAGGTGTCGGTGTTGTCGGTCTGCACCGTCAGGAACGCCTTGCGCAGGCTGACATCCCCATAGGCGCGGTCTAGATCGCTCACATCGGGAAACAGGCTGTTGTGCTCGCCGCTCACGATCTCGCGGCCGGTCACCCGGCCACCGCCATCGGGGGTGTCCGTCAGGCGCTGGCTGCCGAGCAGCTTGATGTCGCCGGAAAGAATGCTCATGAAGTCGCTCCAATCAGCAAGATGTCGAGGAAATAGAAGCTATCCCCTTGCGGGTTCGCCTCGCGCCATAACGGGGTGGCCGTCACGGCCACCGGGTCACGCCTGAAAAACACCTCGGCCACATGGCCGTTGATGTTCAGGGTCATGGTGTCGGTCTGGGGGGCCGCCTCCAGCGCCTTGAGCTGCTTGACAAAGTCCCTGGTCACCCAGACCCCGCCGTTCGAGATAGAACGCAGGGAGTAGGGGCGACCGGCCCGCCGCTGTGACTCGTTCACGACCAGGGACCCGTCCAGGGTGGTCTTGATCGACTGGGCGACCGGGGCGTAGTCGAACTCGTCCACCCATTCGAGCTGTGATGGGAGCGTCAGCCCCCCGAGCGTGATGGTCATGACCGGGTCACTCCTTTGGATTGGGCAAGCTGCCCCAGCATGGCGCGCAGGGCGGCCGCATTGGGCTGGTCGGCCCGCACCGTGGCTGACTGCGACCCCAGTTCAAGGCGGATCACCTCGGTCCTGCCGGGGGATTCGCTCGCCTGGGACGACGCTGTCGTGGTGCTGGGGGCGGGGGTGGTGCGACTGGTTGGGCTGGTCTGGTTGCTGCTGCGCTGGTTCGCCGCCTCCTGGGCCTTGGCGGCCTTCTCGGCGGCGATGTCCTGCATCTTCTTGTCGTGCAGCTGCTGGGCCAGCCTGATGGCCAGCTGGTAGTCGGCGACGGCCTTGTCGTTGTTCGCGGCCTGGGCCTCGGCCAGCTTGGCCTGCAGATCGGCCACCTGGTTCTGATAGCGGCGCTCCTCCACGGCGGCCAGGTTATCGTTGTATTGATCCAGCTCGTCCTGCAGGCTGCCCAGGGTGTCCTGGGCCGCATCAGACAGCGCCTCCATCTTCTGCTTGGCCGAATCGAGGGCAGAGCGCAGCCCAGACAGGGTGGCCTTGTCCAGGCTGCCAAAGCTCGACAGCGCCCGCTCGGCATTACCGATGAGATCCACAGTCGGGGCCTCAGCCGCCTGCAATTGCTCGGTCAGCTCCTTGACTCTGTAGAGCTGTTCGGCGATCCGCTGGTTCGTCTCGTTCGCCACCAGTTGCTGGCGTACCTGATCAGACCACCATTCATCGTTACTCTTGTGCAGATACTCACGGGAGCGCATCACGATGTTTTGATATTCGGCCTGCTTTTGCTTCAACTGGTCGAGGCTGAGACTGGCCAGATCGTTGGCGCTCACCGTCTTGTGAGCGAACTCCACCATCACCCCTGTCGCCGAACGAGTGCCCTCCTGCAGCTTCTTGATGTTCTCGGTCTGTTCCTTGTTCGACGCAGACTGATAGCGCATCGCCGCCTCGGCCTGGCTCTGCACCTCAACCGAGGCGGTGCCCAGATCCCGCAGCGCATCGGCCGTGATGAGGGCAGAGCCTCCCACGGTGTCGATATTGGTTTTCAGGGCCTTGAGCTGTTCAGTCAGCCCCAACGACATGGCTTGCGCCATCAAGGCGCCGTCACTGAACCGCTGATTGGCCTTGTCAGCCTTGAGCTGGGCCTCGGCATAGGCCAGGAAGGCGACCTTCTGGTCCTCGATCTTGCCGGACGTGCTGGCGATGGCGTTGTAGGCCTTCTTGGCCGCCTCGGCCTGCTTGTCCAGCGCGGCGGCCGAGGTGATCCCCAGGGTGGTGTAAGCGTCATTCAGATCGCTCGATGCGACCTGCTGCTTGTTCAGCTCCTTGGTGGTCTTGGTGATCTCCTGGTTGAGCTGGCCCACCGTGCGGGTGTGCTGCTCGGCCGAGATCTTGCCCGCCTGATAGGCCGCCTCGGCGGCCGCCTTCTGCTTGGTCAGCAGGTCCAGATAGGCTTGCCCGCCCACCTGGTTCTGCTCGGCCAGCTTCCTGGCGGCCTCGGCCGCCTGCCCCAGCGCTTTGACGTGAGCCTCCCCGGCAAGTTTGCCTGATGCGGCAAACTCATCGATCTCGGCGGTCAGGGCCTCCAGCTCAGCCTGGTTTTTGGCCAGGCTGAATGCCTTGTCGAACACGGCAGCGATGGCGTTGCCGTTCTCGACGCCGGCGTCCTTGAGCACCTGCAGCTTGGCGATCATCCCGTCCACCGCCTTGCCGGTGTTGCCAGAGATCTGCTCGTAATCGAGCCCCATCTCCTCGAACACGTCACGGACCGCCTTCTGGGTGTCCATCATCTGCTTTTCGCGCTTGGCCTGCTGGCGAGAGATCTCCTTGTCGGTCTCGGCGTCGATGTCGCCGGCAAGCGCCACAAAGCTGTTGAGCAGCTGGGCAGACAGCTCGCCCGACCCGGCGGCCACGCCGTCATAGTATTGCTCGACGCTCTGGCCGCTCTTGGCCAGGTACTCGGCCAGGGTGTTGAACCCTTCCGACTGGGCGGCGTAAAAGTCCTCCATGGTCTTGAAACCGCCCGCCTGGGCCGCCTCGAACTCTTCCAGGGTGGCCTTGGCCTTCTTGACCCCCTTGTCCACGCCGTTGGCCAGACCATCCCCGGCCTTGTCGCCCGCCTTCACCGCCGCATTGGCAAACTTGTTGCCGGCGTCGCCGATGTCGGCCATGTCCTCATAGAAGCTGTCCATCATGGCCCGGAACTGGGCATTGATGAGCCCGGCCCCATAGCGCATGTTGGCGGCGGCGTCCTTCATGCCGGCGGCCTCGGCCACCGTGGCCATCACCTCGACGAACTTGCCGGCGTAGGCAATGGGCGCCAGGAAGGCGGCCGCGACGGCCTTCACCGTGCCGGTGAACAGGTTCAACACGATCCGGGCGCTCTGGACCCCGATGGTGATCAGGGCCACCATGTTCTGGAACGAGGCGCCGGCATCCCGTGACCAATCGCGCACGCTCTGCGCCGACTCGCGCATCCAGTCGCTGATGCGCTGGGCGATGACCTGCAGCCGGCCATCCTCGGCCATGGCGGCCATTTCCCGGTTCAGGTCGTTCAGCATGCCCTTGAAGAAGTCCAGCACCCCGGACTGGGCGATCCTGTCCTTCAACTGGTTGACCGAGTCGCCGAACTTGGTGACCAGGGCCTCCCAGGTCTGCATCCGGCGCTCGACCACCCCGGCACCCGCTTTGCCCATGGTGTCGATCAACTGCACCATGTACTCGCGGGTCAGCTTGCCCTGCTCAGACATCTTCTGCAGGCTGGCCACGCTCTTGCCGGTGGCCTCGGACAGCAGCTGCCAGACCGGCAGGCCGTTCTCGATGAGCACATAGGCCTCTTCGGCCTGGATCCGGTTCTTGCCCCAGGACTGGGTGAGCTGGCGGATGATGGGGATCAGCGTCTCGGCGCCGCGCCCATAACGCACGTTGGCGTTGATCATCTTCTCCAGGGTGCCGTCCATCGGGTCCATGCCGTTGTTTTTCAGCATGACGAACGCTTGCAGCACATCGTCGAGGGAGGTGGGCAGCTTCTTGTTCAGCTCCACCGCCCACTTGAATGCCCCCTCTCCCTGGGCCACGTCACCATAGACGCCGATCAGCTGCTCGCGCAGCACCTCGAAGTGGCCGCCCACGGTGATGATCGACATCAGCCCCTGCCGCAGCTTGTCGAGGCCCACATAGGCACCAGCCGCCAGCAGCAGGTTGCGGGCCATGCCAT
This sequence comes from Aeromonas sp. R7-1, assembly GCF_040908115.1. Taxonomy (NCBI): domain Bacteria; kingdom Pseudomonadati; phylum Pseudomonadota; class Gammaproteobacteria; order Aeromonadales; family Aeromonadaceae; genus Aeromonas; species Aeromonas sp. R7-1. The sequence continues at coordinate 7,604 of NZ_JBFODD010000004.1, forward strand.
TGAGGCTGCTGCCAAAGGCACCGGCCCCGTCTTTCGCCTTGTTGAGCTGCTGCTGCAGCAGGCCCAGCTGCTTCTCGTTGAGCTGGTACTGCTGGGTGGACTCGGCCACTTCCTGGGCGAGGCGCTGCTGCTCGCTGGCCAGATCCCGGGCGTTGACCCCGGCCAGTCCCAGGGTCTGGCGCAGGGCGGCCAGCTTGGCCTCGTTCTTCTCGTAGGCGATCTGGGCCTGCCCCGCGAGTTGGGCGGCCTTGCCGAGCTGTTCAGTCAGCGCCTTCTGGGGCGCGTTGGCCTGGTTCAGCTCGCGGCGCAAGTCGGCCAGCGCGGCCTGGTTGCGCTCCAGCTCCGCTTTCTGCCTGACCAGCTGGGGGGTCAGCTTGTCGTAATCCGCCAGGGACTTCTGGGTCTTGCCGAGGGCGTCCAGCTTGAGCTGGGCGGCCCCGATGGCGGTACTCAGCTCCAGCTCGGTCTTGGCCAGATCGTCGGTGGCGATCCCGGCGGCGGCCACGGCCGCCTCATGCTGCCCCAGGGCGCGGTTCAGGGACTGATAGCTGGTGCTGGCGCGGCCCGCCTCGTTAGCGGCCAGGCGGTGGGCGTCTTTCAGCTCTCGGGTGGGCTTCTTGGTGGCGTCCATCTGCGCCGACAGCGCCTTGAGACGCTTCTCTGCCCCCTCGAACTCTGCCTTGGCCAGGGCCACGTTGGTGCGCAGTTCGCCCAGCTTGAGGGCGTCGCTCTGGGCCTTCTTGAGGGTGACCAGCTCGCGGGTCATGGCGGCCGAGGCAGCACTCAGGCGCGACTGCTCCTCCCCCAGCTTGTTCATGTCGATGCCGCCGGCGCGCAGGGTGCGGCTCAGATCCTCCACCGTCCCCTCGGTGCGGGTGATGCTGGTCTTGAGGGCATCCACCTCGCTGCTGGTCTGGCGCACCGCATCTTTCAGCTCCTGGCTGGCGCCCGGGGTGGCCTTGATCTGCTCGTTGAGATCGGCCAGGGCAGCCTGGGCCTCATCGACCGCCGTCTTGAGGCTGGCGCCGTAGGCTTCCAGCTCGGTGGCCTTGGCCAGATCTTTGGTGGTGTCGCGCAAGGTTTTCAGTTCGGCACTGAGCCTGGCCGATGTCTCCCGCATCTCCTCCATGGTCTGCCCGGACTTCTTGGCCTCCGGGCTGAACAGGTCTCGACCCCGGATGATCAGGTTCACTACCTTGTCTTTGATGCTCATGCGCGCCACCCAAAAAAAAGGGGGGCCGCAGGCCCCCGGATTACATCAGTGGGGCAACCTGCCCCAGGGGTCAGGCTGCCGCATTGAACTTGAGCACTTCAAAGAACTGCGACTTGCCGGCCGGCTTGGTCACATCCGCCAGCGCCTCGCCCTTCATGGTGAAGTTGCTGAAATCGTCGGAAATGAACGAGAGGCCATCGGTCGGGGACGGCTTCCACTTCCAGACCCGCAGCGTGGACGGGCGGCCATCGGCATCGTTGACGCCGTCCATCACCAGCTTGAACTCGCGGCCGGATGCCAGCAGCGCCTGGATCTGGTAGTGGGGGGCCTTCTTGTAGTCCACCGTGATGGCCGCATCGTCCACCACGTCCACGCCGCCCTTGAAGTAGATCCCCGCCGGGGTCACTTCGTAGTTGGCGACGCCGTTGGCATCGACCTTGGGAATGACCACCGGGCTACCGCCGGCCGTGCTCACCACCACGTTGGCCGCATCGGTCATGTCGATCATGAATACGGTATCGACCAGGCTGTGCTTGGCCATGACATGGGGCTCGTCGGCCACGGCGGCCGAGGCCACGGTGGTGACACTGGCCGCCAGAGCGATGGCCAGGTTTTCGGCGCTGAACTGGGTACAGGTCAGATCCAGGGTCACCCCGGTCACCCGGTCGATGGTGTTGAGGTTGCCGCCGCCCCCCTCGTAGTTGGGCAGGGTCTTTTTCTCCAGGTTGTAGGCCAGCTTGACATCGGAACAGTTGCCCAGGCGGCGACCGTCCACAAACAGCTTGCCAGAGCCGATGAACGACTCGGTGATGTGCTCGGGATTACTCATGGTGATAGCTCCGTAAACCGCAGGGCGGCCGGTGGTTGAGGGTGCGCTGGGGGCGCGAGGGTTATTCGGTGTAGGTCAGTTTTAACGTCACATGGACCGAGCCAAACGGCAGACCCGGCTCAGGCATCACGTAGGTGGCCGATTGCATCTCTTCCAGGCTGGTGAGCAGCTTGTCACCGCTGGGGGTGACGAGCTTGTAGCCACCCTCCTCATCCAGCTCGGCCTTGGGGTAGAGCGCCGCCCGGATGTGACTGAGGGCGAGGCGCAGCAGGCCGTCCGGGTCGGATAGCCGCTCATGGTCGAACTTGATGGTGCAGCGGATGTGGATGATGTCGATCTTTCTCTTGGCCTGCTGGGTCTTGGCCTCCTCCTGGTTCGGCTCGATGGTCAGCAGCGGCCAGGTGGTGCGGTCCTCCAGGTAGAGATCGATCCAGCCGCGCTCGACCCGCTTCTCTATCTTGGCGCCATCCTTACCACGGATGGGCTGCCCCTGGGGGGTGACGGCGGGCGAGCCTGGGCCGAACTCGGCGACCAGGCGGCGCTCCAGCTCGTCGTAAATCCGCGAGGCCTTGACCTTCTGCCGCAGCTCGGCGGGGGGGATGTTGAGATCAAACACCGGCTAGTCTCCTGATGAAGGCCTCGGCCAGGGCGTCGAGATCCGGCTCGATGGCCGAGTCATCGAGGGCTGCCCGAAACAGTTGATCGACGCTGGGGCCGTGCAGCACGGCGTAACCCAGGTTGGCGGCCTCCTTCCACTCCCGTTTGTTGAAGCGGCTCTTGTCCTTGGGACGCACGGCGAGGCCGGTCACCCCGCTGCCCTTGAGCTTGAGCAAGAAGGCGCTCGGCATGGTGACGCGCTGCCCCGGTTTGACCGAGACAGACACCCCGCCCCGCACCCGGCTCCCCGAGCGGCCGCGCCGGTCTAGGCTGGCCCGGTACTCCTGGCGGGCGTCGAAGCGCGACAGCAGCACCGGCCGCCGGGTGGCGCTCAGGATCGCCGTGTCGCTGGCCGGCCCCGCCCGCTGGCTGACTTTCAGGTGGCGCAGGATGTACTCGACGGTCAGATTGACCTTGTCCTGGATCCGGCGCACCGCCTTGGTCTGGGTCGCGTCGATGGCCTCATTGACCACCGCGATGATGGCGCGCTTGACGGCGCTGGCATCGGTGGCGCCCAGTTCGCGGGCGATCAGGGCGATGTCGTCATCGTCGATGCCAAAGTCAGATCTTTGCCGCGCCATAGGTGATCATCCCCACGGCAGAGGCCATTTCATCCACGGGTTGATGCAGCTCGTAGCGCTGACCGGTCTCGGTGACCGTCAGCCGCACCCCCGAGAGATCCAGGGCGTCCACCTCTGTTTTGTGAAACTCGATCAACCAGCGGTTGGCGATCACGCCATCCGCCCGGTTGTTGTAGCGGTTGGTAAAGCCGCCATTGGCGCCACCCACATGCAGGTCGTTACTGATGATGACCATCACGGGCAGGGTATCGCCCCCGATGGCCAGGGTGGCCGCCACCCCCGCCCGGGGGACGATGTGCCCCAGGGCGCGAGCCAGCTCTGCTTCAATGCTCATTTGAGATCAGCCCTTGGCGGTGACCAGGGATTGCTTGACCAGCCAGGCGAATGTCAGCTCGCCCAGGGCCAGTTCGTCGGCCGGCTTCACGTCAAGCTCCTCGCCAGGCCGCACGGCATTGCCGTTATGCTCGCAGCGGTCCTTGGCGGGGCCTCGGAAGCCGTAGAGCACGGTGACCTCGATCAGGCCGTCATCGCGCCCCCACGGCTGGGGCTCGTCGCCGTCCGGGTCGCCTTTCTGGTCGTCTCCCCAGGGCAGGGCCTGGCCGGTGCTGGTGTATTCGAGCACGGCGCTATCCAGCATGGCCTGCAGCTCCTCGTCGGTCTTGTTCTTGATGGCGGCGCCACTGATGCCGAGGGCCGCCAGTTTCTGTTTCAGGGTCATGGTCATGGTCTCTGATGGGGTCAAAAGGGGGTGGGGCAATCTGCCCCACCCTGCGCGGATCAGCTGACGTGGCCGCGCCGCAGCATGCCGGGGCGAGTACACATCAGGTTGCGGTAGCTCATGATCTCCGACTCGACATAGGTGTCGCGATCACGGTCGGGGATGACACGGGCATAGATCGGCTTGCCGTACTGCCCCAATTCGGCAAAGGTTTCGCCAGGGCCCTGCACGTCGCGGAACACGGTGTTGCCGGCGCCGCCCGGGTAGAACTTCACCTGATCGGTTGCCAGCGCGATCTTGCCCTGGGCGTCGCGGGGGTAACGGGACCACATCACGCCGGCGAAGTAGAACGGGGTGTTGCGGGTCTCCTGGCGCAGCTCCATACCCTGCAGCTGGACCTTGAAGGTCTCGCGCACCTCGGGGTTCTTCATCAGCGCAAACCAGGCATCGTCGCCGCACTCGGCCAGGATGGTGCTGAACTGGGCGCCGGCGGCGGCATCCTCGATGGGGATGCAGATCATCTTCTCGATCAGCTCGCGCAGCTCGCCATCGGTGGCGGTGGCCAGCGGCAGGCCCACCGAGGCGGGGCGCGTCATGTCGAAGATCTCGAAGAAGTCCACCACGACGGTGCCATCGTGATCGAGCAGCAGGCCGTCGATGGCCCCCAGCGCCATGTGCTCCAGGGTGGCGTCGTGGTCGGTGATGAGCTGCTGCTGGCGCACGGCCAGCTCGACCATGGCGGCCTCGACCATCTGGTCGGGGGTGCCGAACTGGCGCAGGAACGCCAGCTCTGCCGCCATCAGCTTGGCCCCTTCCCCGATGCGGTAGGTGGACAGGCTGGTCATCGCGCCCTTGCGGAAGCGACGTTGCGGGATCGGCTCGCCGCGCTGTTGCATCGGCAGGATGTTGAAATGCCGCTCACGCACGTCCAGCACGAAATCCGGGGTGTTGATGGGCATCGGGGTGAACAGGTTGAACACCTTCTTGGGCGGGGTGTAAACCTTCTGCAAGGCCTCGCTCATGCTGGTCAGCGAAAAGCGGTCGTCCTTGAAAACGTCGATGATATTGCTCATGTCAGGCTCCGGGCTCTTGAAATGAAACTGGGGCCCGAGGCCCCAGCGAAACGCAGCAGGTGAGGCTGGGGGTTAGTCCCCCAGCTCCGCGCTCATGCTGATGTGTTTGGCGTCCAGCTGGGCCAGACCCGCTGCCTTGTTGGCGTCGGTCAGGCCGGCTTTCCAGCTCAGCTTGCTCGGCATCATCACCGAGAGCGCCTTGTTGTAGACGCACTTGGCATCTGCCGCAGTGGCATCGCGCTCGTCATAGAGCACCCCGGCCACGTTCTGGCTGCCATCGCTGGCGGCGGGATCCCACTCGACCAGTTTCTTGCTGGCGGTGATCATGCCCAGCACGGTGCCGGTGACGTACTTCTTGCCAGTCAGCAGCAGGCCGGGGGCACGGCTCAGGGCGGGGTGGACTTCAAAAATCAGGTGCTCGCCTGCGCGCACCTTGGTGTCGTATTTCATGGGGGTCGGCATGGTAGGTTCCTTTGGCGTTGCGTTTCGCGGGTCGGGTTAATTGAGCTTGAAGCCCGCCTTGTCATAGGCGGCCTGCCAAGCGTTTTTGTTCTTGTCTTTCGGGTCGGTCAGGTTGCTGTCGTGCTGACTGTCCACATGGGGGTCGTTCGCCTTGAACGCCAGCAGCGCCTTGTTCGCGGCCTCGATGCTGACCCCCTCGTCGATGAAGTGGTCGGCCATGGCGGGCAGGCCTACCGCCGCCGCAGCGGCGCGGATGGCCTTGGCCCGTTCCCGTTCGGCGGCCACCGGATCGGGGGTCGGCTCGGGCTCGGGAACCGGTTCTGGTACAGGCTCTGGCGCCGGCTCTGGCACAGGTTCAGGAGCCGGGGCGGGGTCCGGCTGGCCGGGGTCGGGATTGTCGGGACGCTCCTCAATGCTGGACGTGATGCCCTCCTGGCTGATGGCCACAAAGCCGCCGTCCATGCGCACCACCCCGATGGCCGGGTTGCTGCCCAGGGTGGCGCTGATGGTCGGGGGCAAGCCCTTGGCCATGATGGTGCGCAGGCTGGCCGCCACGGGGCCCGTGGGCAGCAGGGCGGTGGGCAGCAGCTGGGCGCCCTCGTCCTTGGCCAGGGCCTTGGCGCCCGCCTTGTCGAGCAGGGCGGTAGCCTTGACTGGCTCGTCGATCACAGCGTCGATAAAGCCGTGCTCCTTGGCCTCGGCCGCCGTCAGCCAGGTGCCATCGACCGTGCCATCCACCAGGGCGGTGATGGCCTCCTCGCTCTGGCCAGTCTTGGCGCAGTAGGCGGCAATCATCTGGCCGTCGATCTTCTCCAGCAGGTTGGCGGTGTCGCGCAGCGCCTTGACGTTGCCCCAGACGATGGTGGCCGAGCGGTGGACCATATACATGGTGTTGCTGAACGCCTCCACCCGGTCACCGGCGCAGGCGATGGACGTGGCCATGGAGCAGGCCCAGCCCTCGATGCGCATCAGCACATCGCCATCGTGCAGCTTGAAGCTGTTGACGATGGCGGTGCCGTCCACCACGTCACCGCCCAGGCTGTTGATGCGCACCAGCAGATCGGCGCCGCGCAGCTCGGTCAGGGCGTTGGCGATGGCGGTGGCGGTCACCCCGCCCCCGGTCCACCAGTTTTCCCCGATCACGTCATAGATCAGGATTTCGGCCCGGGTCTCGTCGGCGCTGGCCACGACCCGCACCGGATGCCCCGCCAGCACCTTGCCGGCGGCCTCGATTTTCTGGGCCAGGATGGTCTTTTTCATTGTGTCTTGTCCTTTATCAGGGGGGCGTCCTCATCCTCGGTCAGCATGGTGGCAACCAAGGTCTGGAACGCCCCGGCGCCATCTGTCTTGGCCGGGTTGGAATCGAGTACCAGATCGCTCGCTTGTTCTCGCCTGAGCTGGGCATCGATCTCGTCGATGTCGTAACCACGGGCCGCCACCTTGTTGTGGCGGGTCTCGGTGCCATCGCGCAGCTCCATGTGATCGGCCATAACCGCTTTGAGCCGGTCCACCTCCTCGAACTTGGGCGGGATCCATTTCGGCAGGTACGGATATGGGTTGTCCCAGAAGTCAGGCAAGTTGACCATGCCCGACATCACCGCCGCCTCGACGAACCACATGGCCACCTGTTCGCACCAGCGGGCGATCATCAGGTTCCACTGCAGGCGTTCGATGCGGCGACGAAAGTCCAGCAGGCCGGCCCGGATGGCCGACAGGCTGACCCCTTCCAGGTCCCCGGTCAGCTGCTCATAGGTCAGTCCCACCGACTTGGCCGAGGCGCGCAGCTCGGTCTTGAGCCACACCACATGGTTGGCGCCGATGTCCGGCAGGTCAGGGAATAGGATGTCCTCGTCGTCGTCCAGGTAGTGCAGCCCACCGATGCGGATCGACTCGATGGATGACCCCTCTTCGGTCTCCCCTACCTTGTCGCCGATGTCGCCGGCCTGGTCGATGATGTTGCTCTCCGTGGGCAGGGGGCCGCCCTTGCCCGTCTGGCGCTTGATGAAGCCGCCGAACAGCGCCGAGACCTTGGCCCGGCTCAGAATGGCGTCCTGCATTTCGTCCAGCTCGTAGAGCCGCACCAGGATGGCCGACAGCTCCGGCACCCCGCGCACCTGGCCGGCCTCCAGCCGCTCGAACACATGGGCCACATCAGCGGCGGGGACCCGGATCCGGTTCAGGCTGGCAAAGCCGCTGCCGGCGGCCGTGGGCTGCAGGTGGTAGAACACCCGTTCGCCAAAGCCATTGAACTGGATCCCCTGCAGGATGTTGTTCATGGGGTTGCTAAATCCCTCGTCGAGCTGGCGGGTCGAGATCACCTGCAGCCGCAGCGGCACCACCCCCTTGCTCTGCTGGGGGGAACGGAAGCGGCGGCGGGTCAGCGACTCGCCACTGACAAAGCACTCCCGGGCGACCAGCGCCTGTAGGGCGTAGAGGTTGTCGAGCCCGTCTGCATCGCAGCGCTTGATCCAGACATCCCAGAGCGACTGCAGCTCATCGGATGGCCACTTGGCGACGATGCCGTAGCCGACCATGTTGTCCACAAAGGTATTGGCGGCCGTCTTGGCGTAGGCATGGTTGCGCACCGCATTGAGGGAGCGCTGGCGCAGGGCCGACAGGGACCGGCTCATTTCGCCGTTGATGTGCCCCGACCCCAGCCCCTTGTTGCCCATCCGGTAGCCGGTGGATGCCCCCTCAAACTGCGCGCTGATACGACTGCCCGGGCTGACCCCGCCATTGACCCGGCTGCGGGGGCTGATGGTTCTAATGCGCATCAGACCCCCTTGCCAGTCAGCAGGTAAACCCGGCGCCGGCGCGGCGCCAGTTCGGTCAGGATCTCCTGCTCGAACCGCCGCAGGTCGTTCATGGTGACCTCTGAATACTTGATGCGGGTCCCGCCGTGCTGGAACTCGCCGACCCGGTCACCCTGGGCCAGCTTGAGCATGGCCGCCCGGATGTTGGCGAGATCGGTTGTGGTGTAGGCCATGGTGTACTCCTTAGATGCCACCGGTGACCCGGCCTGCTTTGCTGCGCTTGCGGGCGGCGACGGGTTTGCCCTGGATAGCCCGCTTCATCGACTCGGCGACTTCGGCCAGGTTCAGGGCGAACGACTGCTTGGCCAGCCGGATCATGGCGAGGTTCCCCACCAGGCAATCCAGCCCCTCGTCGCCGTCAGAGGTTCGTTTCTTGTAGACGTACTGGGTCTTGCGGCCCGTGGTCTCCAGCACCCTGATGGTGTTGGTGGCCTGCTTGGCCCACTTCTCATCGCACCAGGGTGCCGTGGGCAGATGGATGTAACCGGGCTGCGGCCCCTCGCTGCGGGGCTGCTTGTAGCGCGACAGCAGGGTCTCTTTCGCGCTGTCGGTGCCGATGTGGCACAGCCAGGTGCCGATGTTCTTGCCCTTGGTGGTCTTGTGGTAGTTGGCCACCGGGTCGCCGTACACGCTGGAGCCCTTGCAGGGGATCACCTGATGGGGCGCGAACCGGTCGGCAAAGGCGATCACCTCGTCCCAGTTATGGCCCCCGGTGTCCACCCCCATGCGGCTGATGCGCAGCTCCACCCCGCTCTCGTGCAGCCAGGGGCGACGCAGATATTTTTCAAGCGTGTTCCACACCTCGGGCTGACTGGGGTCGCCAGGATGCACCACATGCTCCAGCACCCACTCCTCCTCGCCGAGGCCGTGGGCCACCACCGTGGTCTCCAGGCGGCTGCCGGTCTGCACGTCGGTGAAGCTGGTGAGGTAGAGCCCACCCGCCGGCACCGGCGCCATCCAGCGCGGCTCGCGCCGGTCGAGCAGGATCTGGTAGTCGAACCGCTCCCCACCGGCCGGGGTGTAGTCCACCCCGAGATCGGTGTTGAAAAAGGTCTGCCGCTCCAGCGGGTCGTCCTTGCTGTCGTACCAGCGCTGAACCATGTTCGACCAGGGATCCCGGGTCGAGAGGTAGCCAGGCACATAGAAGCAGATCCGCCGCGCCCGGATCTGGGTGCCGGCGGCGTCGAAGTAGTCCAGGCCGGTGCGGGTCCAGACGCCGCTGTCCGGGTCCTTCCAGATCCCCTCCCTGGCCAGCTCCAGGTAATCGGCGTGGGTGAAGCTGTCGCCGCAGGCGCGGCACTGATAGCGCACCGTCTCCGGGTCGCTGTTATCCCACTTGAACCCGTGGCTGGCCTCCTTGCTGGTCCATTCCAGGTGCTGTTCTTCCCCGCAGTGGGGGCAGGGCAGATGGAACCGCAGGTGGTGATTGGCCTTCTTGGCCAGCCGCTCGATGTGGCTCTCCCCTACCTTGGTGGGGGTGGTGCCGAGGATCTTTTTCGGCCAGGCCGAGCCGTTGGTGCGCTTGAACATCAGCGGCCAGGGGCTGCCCTCTTTGCCGCTCTTGCCCTGCAGGTTGCTGACGAACGCATTGATCTCGTCGCCGATGGCCACGTCCACCGAGTCGCCCCGGTAGTTGCCCGCCGACTGGCCGCCCTGGCAGCGCAGGGTGGCGCCGATGAAGGTCTTGAGGTTGACCGTGTTGCCCGGCCCCTTCTTGCCCACGCTGGGGAAAATGGGGTGCAGTGCCTTGCAGTCGCGCAGGGCGTGATCCAGCTCGGTGGCCACGAACTTCTCGATGGCCTTGTCATCCTCCCGCCAGAACCCCACGTTGCGGCGCTTGTGCTCGATGAGGTAAAACATGGCCGCCAGCAACATCTTGGTGTAACCGATGCGGGCGCCCTTGTAGAGGTAGATCTCATGCACATCGTCGCAGCCCATGGCGTTGAGCACGGCGACCTGGAAGGGGTCCGTTTCCCACGGACCAGAGGTATAGGACGACTCCGGCGACAGCCAGAAATGCTGATCGGCCCACTCCACCGCCGTGATGGGCGGCTTGCTGGTCAGCTGGGCCAGGATCTGGCGAACGTTGCGGCGAACGGTCTTGAGGCTTATCGAGGGGGCGCAACTCATTCGTCCTCCTCGTCGTCCTCCGGCTCAAAGTCAGTCAGGTCGATGTCGATGCCTGCAATGCTGTTCTTGAGGGCCACGATCTCTTTATTGATGACGTTCAGCACCCGCTCCGACATGTCAGGGCTGGCCAGCTTGGCCTTTTGCAGCATGCTGTCGCAACGGGCGCCTATCTGCTCGACCACCTTCACCAGCGCATCGGTGAGCAGCCAGACCGGCACGTTCTCCTTGCGCATGGCCTTGAGCCGTTCCTTGATGATCTCGTTATTGAGCGCCTTGCGCTCTCGGTCCAGCTCGCTGCTTCCCGACTCGTCAGGGTCGCTGCCGCCCTCTTCCAGGGAGCGGCCCGCCTTGAGATAGGTGATGTACTCCTGCACCGCCTTCTGCAGGTTCATGCCGCCCTTGCCGTTGGCCTTGTGCATGTAACCGTTGCTCTGCAGGTTGCGGATCTGGCGGGTGGTGAGACCGATAAAATCGGCGACCTCTTGCTGGGTGGCCATGTCGTGTCTCCTTGCAATGGTGTGGGCCCGGCATCTTTGCGGGTGAACCAGAAAGAGCGGGTAGGCCTACCGTTTCCAGGCCCACGCCATTGCAGTGGAAGGGGGTGGGGCAATCTGCCCCACTCGGTCAGTCGTGTCTGTCGGTCACCACGTCAGCCCCCTGGGTGTGCCCGTGCGGGCAGCCATTGACGCCGTGGTGCAGCGGAAAGTGCCGACCGCACTCCAGGCACTCAAAATGGGTGCCTTCGTTGGCAATCTGGGCGCGGGCCGCATAGACCATGTGCTCGAACGCCTCGGTCAGGCAGGCCTTGGCCCTGACCAGTGCCTCGCTGTGCTGGGTGACGCCATCGAGGTGCTGCAGCAGGTCATTGACCTGTTGCTCGGCCTGCAGGATGTGCTGATAGGTGCTCATTGCGTGGTCTCCAGCTTGCTGACGCGCCGGTCCAGGTCCCGGGTCTCGTTGGCCAGCGCCTGGATCGCCATGCCGTTGTTCTTGGCCAGCTCCTGCTGGTCCTTCTCGACCCCCTTGATGCGCTCCTCATGGCTGGCGATCTGCACCTGGGTGTTGCTCGCGGCCTTGGTCAGATCCTTGATGGACGTGACCATTTCATTGCCCTGCCACACCAGCACCCCCTGCAGCGACACAAACAGCCAGGCGATAATCCGGGGATAATGCGTGTTGATGCTCATGGGCTGCCTCCTTGTCGGTGGGTCCACTGCCGCACGGCGCGCTTGTCGCCGTTGCACTGGCCGATGGCCTGATAAAGCTGCTCGACGTGGTTGCGCAGATCGCGGTTTTGCTCAATCGGGCGGCTGGGTTCCGGCAGCGGGGTGGGCAGCAGGTTGACCAGGGGCGGCGTCAGCACCACCGTCTCGGTCTTGGTCACGATAATGGGCTCGGGCGTCGCTGAGCAGCCGGCTAACGCCAGCAGGCACAGGCTGATCAGCCCAGGCCTTAACATCCGGGTTCTCATGTTCCAGTTGCTCCTGTTTGGCCAGCAAATCGGTATAGGCCGCGCTCATGGCCTGATGTCGTCGTTCAGCCTCAAGCTGGGCGAGCCGTTCCTCCTCCAGGGCGCTGGCCAGGTGCTGGCGCGCCACCTTCTCGCTGGTCAGGGCCGCGCCGGTCGCCTGCAGCGCCAGCTGGTTGGTGGTCAGCTCGCGGGTCAGGCCATCCACCCGTTCGGCTTGCTGGTTCTCCAGCAGCCAGCGCTCGGTCACCTTGCCGGCCATGACAACGGCCGCCACCGCCAACAGCAGCAGACCGGCCGGCAGCGTCCAGCTCGGTAAGCCGGGGAATTTCATCGGGGTCATAGGAGCAGCCTCTTGTAGATGCGCCGGATGGCCGGGGCATAGCCCTGGGTCTCCTTGGCGTGGCGGCCGGTGACCTGCGGCAGGCAGGCCATGATCGCCTCGTAGAGGAGCGGGCCGCCGCACAGCTTCTGCGCCTTGATGATGTTGCCGGCGCCGCCGTTGTAGCTGGCCATGGCCAGGTTGTGGCGGTCCTCCTCCGGGCGGGGGGAACGCCAGAACTGGCGCTGCTTGGCCATGTACCAGGCGCCGGCCTGGATGGCCTGCCCCTCGTCGTGGGGGCCAAGGTGAGTGCCGCTGAACGCCTGCCACTCCCGCCAGGTGGGCGGCATGAACTGGGCCAGACCACGGGCGCCCACCGGGCTGACTGCGCCGGGCTTGAGCTGGCTCTCCTGGATCAGCTGGGCCTTGTAGAGGCGCCAGTCAACCATCGGCAACCAGTCGCGGGCCGCGCCCCGGATCTGCAGGTCGTAGCGGTCAGGCCAGGGTGCCGACCAGCACGAAAGCGACCACCACAAGGCGCACAGACAGATAAATGCTTTGCGAGCGGGCATCGGCTTTCTCCCACCAGTTGGTCAGATCCGTGTCGCCCACGCTGTCGATCTTGCTTATCAGCCAGAACAGCAGGGGCAGCATGATGGCGAGGCGCAGCCCGGCAGAAAACACCTGCATAATGATCAGGATGATGTCGCTGGGGGTGAACGCCTGCCAGAGGAGGGTAAAGAAGTCGGGGGTTTGCATGGCAGCCTCCGGGCATAAAAAAAGGCCCGCGAGGGGCCTGTCAGGGTGTTTTCATGTGAGCATGTGGACGTAAAACGCCTACCGTAGCGAAACTGTAGCGCGGCTGCCGCCCAATTTCAATACGTTGATATTCAATTTTCAATATTTTGTTATTTTGCGAAATAATCCTCGTACTCTGATGAGCGCACCCTGATGTGTCGCAGCTCCACCTCCCTGAGCGCCCTGAGATCCCCCGGCTTCTCGATTGCCACCCGCTGGCAATGGGTCAGCTCGGCGCGGGCCTTCTTCAACTGTCTCGCCAGCTGCTTGCACTTGTTGATCTTGTCGTTGCTCATCGATCACCCCACGCTCATCATCATGGTTCTGGCCATCTGCATCTGCATAGCGTCGCGAATGCAGTCATGCAGCGAGTGGTGGGGAACAAGCCAGGCGGGTGCCAGAAAATCGTTCAGGTAACCTGTGCGCGTACCGCGCAGCGTGTCGATATAGGTTCTGACATCCCTGACCTCGTTGTGCTTCCAGGGGGCGGGCAAATCGTGCTGTTTGAACAGACTCTGCAGGATGGGCGGGTCAAAGTCGGTGCCCCTGGTAAACACCTGGGCCCCCTCGATAAACCGACTCAGGATCTGCAGGGCGGGACGAACCCGGCTGGCCTGGCCAGACAGCACTGCCTGCTGAGCGGGCGGGCTCTGTCTGTTCCACCATGCCACGGTGTCGGGATCGACAAAGCGACCAGCAAGCAGCTGCTCGGTCACGTCCAGCCGCAGGTGCAGCAGGTTGTCATGCTGGGCGATGTCCAGCTGGCCATCCTCGATGGTCAGGGCAAGCTCATCATCGGTCTTGTTGAAGCGAACGGCTGACAGCGTCAGCACGACCGCATTGTCAGTGAGTGCCAGCGTCTCGGTATCCAATACCACGGTGTCACCTTTCATTGCATTGTCCATCTGTCATTCCTTGCGAAAGGGGCTGGCACAGTGCCCGCCCTCTGAATGTTGGGCGGGCTAGTCGCCCATCGTCTCGACCGAAACCAGCCTGATCGGGGGCAGGCCCCTCATAAACAGCTTCTTGTTGAGGATGGCCCTGATGTCCCCCTCCCTCATAAACTGCTCGATGCGCCGAGGGTTGGCGACCAGGATGGTGCCGACCCGCTCCAATCGCATGGTCGATAACCCACGCAGCAGGCTGGGCTTGGCCGCCTGCACATCGACCAGGGTGTGCATGGCCAGACCGACCTGATCTCTGCCAATGACACCGGCAAGGCGCATCCTGATCGCCACCTCCAGATCCCGAGCGGCGCGGTCGCCATCGACCAAGACCCAGATCCCTCGCCCTGCAACCACTTCGGCGACGGTCATTTCGATCAAAAAGTCGTCGGTGGCAGGCCAGCCTGTGCAGTAGTGGTGCTCCCACCCCTCTATCTGGTTCGGCCCCCAGCGCTTGAAGATGTCCAGCGCCAGCTCGGGCAGATGACGCTGGATGGCCATGGCATAGGCCCATATCGCCTTGCGGCAGGCCGCCACATGAGCGGGATCGCCGCCCTGATCCAGGCGCAGCACAAACCCCTCAAAGGATTCGTCCAACGGACGGCCATCGACCCGGGTGATGTTGTACTTGCGGTGAACCCCTGGCGGGGGGATGTCCATCTGTTCCATATTGATCTCCTGCTGGCCTGCGGCCATTCATTCCGTGTTGTTGGCGGGTTGTGCTGAGGGTCAGATGCTGCTTTGCGACCCGTCCGGCAGAGCCTGGCATTCAGTGTTCATGTACTTTCTGAACGTGCCGCGATTCATGCCGAGCCTGGCGGCGGCCTCGGTCTGATTGCCATGGGTCATCTGCAGCGCCTGCTCGATGGCGGTCTTGCGTACCTGGATGAGCAAATCATCCAGGGCGGTGCCGCTGTTCAATGCCGCTAGAACCTGTTCTTTCATACTTGCCTCCTGCTGTATTGGGTGGGGCAATCTGCCCCACCCGGGTTATGCCCTCTTGGCCTTGTTGATGGCGTCTTGCACAATTCGCCAACTGCTGTTGCCATGCCTTTTTGCCAACAGGCTCATGCACTTCTTCTGGTGGGCCAGTTTCCCCGCCAGCCGCTCAATCACTTCCATGTCACCTAGCGTCAATGACCAGTTTTCGTTTGACTCGGTTCGCTGCTGCATCGCCCGCCATAGCCACATGGGCAGATCCTTGTGATACATACGCCCCCCCTGATGCTGATTTTTACGCCGAGGGGGGTTGGCCGGCGGGGTCCCGCCTGGCCTCCTCCACCACGATCTGCGCGATAACCTCGTTGGCGTCCTCCTTCACGCCCAGCTCCTGGCCGTCGAACGTCTTGATATAGGCGTGAACCCCGTGCCAGCGACAAGCGGCCGAGGCCTCGCTCACCCTGGCGATGGCATCCAGCGCCAGGTGGTGCTTTTGCCCCTTGGTATCGGTGACCTGGATCATGCTGCCTCCCGCATATGCCGCAGCTTGTAAGGGTTATTTGCCCTTGCCAGGGCGGCCATGGGGGGTGGGCTGACCGAGTTGCCCACCATCAGCACCTGATCGGTGACCGTCAGCGGCTGCCCGTCATGACCGCGATCAAAGATGTAGTCCTGGGGGAACCCCTGGCAGCCGTACAGCTCGGCCGGGGTCAGCATGCGCAGGCCGATGTCCACGATCACCCAGGTGCTCCCCTGCCAGGTCACCGTGACCAGCGCCAGACGCTCCTTGGTAGTGATGGTGTGCATGGGCTCGGTCAACTTGCCCCACTGGCCGCCCTGGCTGTAGTAACGCATCAGGAACGCGCTCACTCGCAGGGCATCGGCTTCTTGCTCTGGGGTCAGAGCATATTCCCCCTGTTCGGCCATGTGTGTCTCGACCAGCGCATGGTGCTGGCTCCTGGCGGTGATCACCGGCATGGGGCCGCTAAGGGGGCTGGCGTCCATGTTGCGGCGAAGGTGGACCATGAAGGCCTCGACCAGCTGCTGCTGGCTGCCGCTCGCGGTAATGGTGCTGCAAGGGTCCGTCACCGGGCGGCAGGGCACGGTATTGAACCCACCATTGGCCTGCACCATGACCGGCGCCGCCAGCGCAAAGGAGCCGCCTTTTGGCCAAGCGGTAATGGTGCGCAGCGGCTGATCGACCGGATGGATCCCCGCTCTCGACCAATTGGCGATCTCGACGATGAACGGTTGTGGGTTGTTCAGCACCTCGCGCACCAAGCCAGTGGCCAGTCGCTCCAGGGTGGCGTCGGCCAGCGGCCGCTTGACGTTGAGACCCTGGGCCTTGGCCTCCTCTTTGGTCATGAAGATGCTGGGGCAGGGGCGGGTCCAGTCGATGTGATCGGCCGTCATCTTATGCGGCTGCAGGATGCTGGCCTGGGATGGGTCTTTACCATGGCTCGGCACCGGCCAGATGATGGCATGGCCATCGCGCCGGCAGATCATGTAAAGCCGCTCCCGCTTGGTGGCGGCGCCATAGTCGGCAGCGTTGAGGCACTTGTAATCGACCTGATAGCCGAACCCGCGCAGGATCTCGATGAACTGGCGCCAGGTCTGCCCCTGACGCTTGCGATCCGGCACCAGGTATTGCTGATGGCGGGGCACCCGTTCGCCGGGTTCGGCCACCACTCTCACCACCTTGGTCTTGCCCTTGGCCATGACCTCCACCAGTTTGATAACCCGGCCGGTCGTCTTGTCGCGCTTGGCGATGAGCGGGCCCCAGCACTGCATCTGTTTGACGTTCTCCATCGAAATCACGACCGCCTGGCCGATGGCCGCCCAGTAGGGGATGATCCAGGCCAGGCTGCGGATCTCCTGCTTGCGCGGTTGACCGGCGGCCGCCTGGGAGTGGTGGGTGCAGTCCGGGCTGGCATGCAGCCAACCAATCGGGCGCCCGGCCAGGGCAAGGTGGGGATCCACCTTCCAGATGTCCTCGGTGATGTGGAAGGCATGCGGGTGGTTGGCCTGGTGCATGCTGAGCGCCTTGGGGTTGTGGTTGATGGCGAGCTTGATCAGGCGGTTCAACCCGTTTTCCAGCCCGGTGGATGCACCACCACCCCCGGCGAACAGGTCCACGTCTATCGCGTCGTCCAGCGCCAAAGGCGCGTTGCTGATGCGCTGCCTGACCTGCTGGCGGCGCCACGTCTTGCGGTTCATTGTCATTGGCGGGTTCCTACATCAGCGGCATGGCGGGGGTCTGATACCCCGGCAACAGGAAAAACACGGCTGGCTCGGCATCCTTCTGGGCCGCCGGGGCGCTCAGGCTGCTGGCCATGGCCAGCAACATCAGCACCGCCAGCACGATGGCGATCACGCGAGTCATGCC
Source organism: Aeromonas sp. R7-1 (assembly GCF_040908115.1). Classification (NCBI taxonomy): domain Bacteria; kingdom Pseudomonadati; phylum Pseudomonadota; class Gammaproteobacteria; order Aeromonadales; family Aeromonadaceae; genus Aeromonas; species Aeromonas sp. R7-1. Next base: position 24,937 of record NZ_JBFODD010000004.1, read on the forward strand.
ACCCCCTCCGGTTTCTGGTAGGCATAGAGCGCCTTTTGCTGCCCGAACTGAGCGCGGCGATAGGCCTTTTTGACCGGCTGCAAGGCGACCCGCTTGAGCAGGCCGAGCTTGGCCATGCGGGCGAGGCGGGTGGACAGATCATTGGGCATGATGCCGAGCGTGATGCAGGCCCCCTCTTCCACTAACTGGGTGCTGGTGACACGGCGATCACCGATCAGATCGAAAATGGCTTGTTCGGCTGGAGTCATGCTGCACCGCCTTCCTGGTCGTTCTGGTTGTATCCCAGTGGTGAGGTGACGAACAGATCCGCCCGCACATAGGGGACCTCGCAACCGGTGACCGAATCCCGGCACCAGGTCACCTCTGAGGTGTCGCTGGGGAATGGCTCGCTGCTGTAGTGCGCCTCATCCCCGACCTGCAACCAGATCCGCTCCGGGGCGGTACGGATGGTTTCGGTGACTGTCACAGCAGGGGATGGCAACTTGCCTGCCAGGGCGGCGTCGATGCGCGTCAGCAGCATGGCTGCCTCCGCACCGCAGCCTTCGTCATGGTCAAATCTCCCCCAGCGCCGAACCTGATCGACGTTGGTCCTCGCCTCGCGCAGCAGATCGGCCATCACCCCGCATTGCGCGGTGGCATCCTTGAGCTGCAGCGCGAGCTGACCCACCCGGTCCACCTGCTGCGGGTGCATGCCCTTGCCGTCCAGCCAGCGCTTGACCATCTGCTGAAAGTGCAGCGCATGGGGGTCATCGGTGTGCAGCGGGATCATTTCGTTGTACTCGGCCGCCTCCTGAATGGCGACCCGCAGCCGGTGCTGCGGCAGCTCGATGGCGGGCTGGCCACCCAGGGCCTCATCGCGCTGGTCGGTCATCCGGTTCAGGGCATCGAGCGTATCAGCATGGCGCTGTTGCAGCGCCTTTATCTCGACCAGCGCCTGCTCCAGCAGCAGAGGCGCCCGGGTAAAGGCGGTGATCTTGTGGTTCAACCCGCTGATGGTCAGCCCGTTCAGGGTGCGGGTGTCGCGCAGCACGTCCTCGATCTGGTGGATCAGCGAGGGCTCGGCCAGTTGATGAATGCTCATGCGGTGCCCTCCTTGTCGGCGCGGGCGATGGCGTGAGCGTTGCTGTACTGATAACCCGGGTAGCGCTTGGCCAGCTTCTCCATGTTGGCCATCAGGGTCTGCTCGCGGCTGATGCACAGCCCACGCCGCAGCCCTTCAAGGTAAAATTCGAGGTCGCCCAGCTCCTCGATCACGTTGTTCAAGTCGAGCGGCTTCTGATAGATCACCCACTTCTTGATGGCGTCCAGCAGCTCGCCAGCCTCTCCACTGGCGCCGACAGCCATGTGCAGCGCGTGAGCCTGTTCGTCAGTCATTTGTTTGAGGATGTCCACCCCCGGCTTTGCCAGGGCCAGCACCATCGCCGAGTGCTTGTGCTCGATGATGTTTTCGTCCTTGATGCGCTCGCTCATTGGTCAGTTCCTTCTGTGATGTCGATGGGTCCGAAATGGATGTATTCACGGGGGGCTTGCTCGATGGCCTGATGGCGCAGCTCCTGATCGGTCAGTGGGTGCTGGGAGTCGATGGTGCCTGTCAGGGTGTCCATGGTGCTGCCCAGTTCAACGGCGGCGGGCAGCTGGTAGTGGTAGCGGTTCATGGTGAGACCTCCGGGCTGGCGTCCTCGTAGCGCACGATGAGGTGAATGGTCTGGCGCGGCTCATCGTCCCCGTGGACCAGGTAGTAACCGGCCTGGTCGTGGTCGGTGGCGATGATGACGCCGGCCTGGTTGTCCGGCTTGCAGCGCACCCGTTGGCCAATAGCCAGCTTTGGGGTGATCTGGTAGGTCGCCACCCAGTCGCGCTCTGCTTGGTGCAGCAGGGCGGCCAAATGACTCGAAATGCCGTCCAGTGGGTCAATCATGTCAGCGGTGATGGACCACCCCTTTTCTCTCACCAGCGCCGTGGCCAGCTCCCAGCCAGGCATGTGTCCGGTGTAGAGATCCAGAATGTGCTGCAGGCGCAGGGCATGCTGGTCTGGCTGGTGGGCGAACAGCTCGGCCACCACGACGCCGATAGCACGGCGCAGCATGTCCTCGTTCTCGGTGGGGCGGGGTGGGGCAGATTGCCCCAGGGTGAGCGCCTGGCGAATGTTGGTCGGATCCCGGGTGACCCACCAGGCAACCGGGCCATCCTCGGTGTCGTGAATCGACAGCAAAAACCAGCCATCCCCCTCCGGCCGAAGGAGGGGAAACTCGCTGACGTTGCTGTGCTTCTCCCAGTCCTGGGTGATGCGCTCGCAATCCTCGTCAGGCAGGTCGAGCAAGGCATCGAACAGATCCACGATGGAGAAGGCGACGAACCCCTGCCCGTTCATCCAGGCCTGCACGGCGACGTGGTCATCCCCATGGTCTGGCATGTCGGGGTGGTAAAACATGCCGTCGCTGTCGCGCACGATGGGGCAGGGCTGGATCAGCTTATCCATGCTGCACCTCCCGCCGCCCCTGCACGGTGCAGAACTCGGCACGGCGCTGACAGTAACGCTCGTCAGTGAGGTTCGCCGCGAACGTGGCCGCATTGGACCAATACTTGGCCGCCTCGGTCCACATTTTTTCTTGCTCGGCCAGGCGCGCCGCCTGGTTCAGGGCGCTGTAGGTTTCACGGGTTTCTCGCCCCGCGAGGGCGTGAATGTCGCGCTTGTTCATGCTTGGGCATCCTTGCCTCTTTGGTGGGTGGTGAGGTGCTGCACCAGCTCCCCGCTGGCCCTGAGCTGGGCCGCGCATTCGCTCGGGACCTGGATCACCGTGGCGCCGGCGAACGCGCTGGCGATGTGCTGGCAAACCCGGCTGTCGTCATCGATCAGCACCAGGCCGCTGGCCGGCTTGTGAAAGGCCGCGAGCAGGCGGCTGATCTCCTCCTCCTTGAACGCCGCAGAGGTGCGGTGATCGCTGTCCTCCCGCATGAAGAGGGGAGCCTTGGGGGCGCCGATGGCGCGCAGGGTGGCCTGGGTCTCCTCCCGGCACACGCTGGCGCGGCTGGTCAGATAGACCAGGTGATAGTGCGGTGCCAGCAGCCGCAGCATGGCGACCCGGTAGGCGATGGGGGTGTCACTGGCACACGCCTTGTTGAAGGCCTCCCAGCTGGCGGTGTTGTCCAGATCGGTCTCGGGCAGCAGGTCGGCGCGGCCGAGGTTGTTGACCAGGGTCCCGTCGATGTCGCAGACCAGCAGCTGAATGCCGTCATCCAGCAAGGGGCACCAGACCAGGTGCAGTACGTCCTCGCCGACCGTGTGGGTCGCGCCGTGAGCGTCGATAAGGTGGGCCTCGCCCTGCTCGATGTGCTGCAGACGGCCCAGCACTCCGATGGTCAGATGGCGGTGGGTAAAGGGTGTCATGGTGATCTCCTGCTTGTGGGTGGGTCAGAGGTGGCGGCCTCTGGTGGCCCGATTAGCGGCGGTGCCCGCCGTATGGGGTCTGCGACTGCGGGCGCTGCTGCGACTGCTGGCGCTGTTGCTGCTGGTTCTGCTGCGGCTGCATCGGTGCATCCTGCGGTTCACCCCAGTTGTTCTGCCCGTTCTTGTTCGGGTCGCGGCTGTCCCAGAAGATGAAGATACGGACCGGGCCGATGCTGCCCGCGATGGGGGCGCTGTCCAGCTCGATGCTGATGTCGGGAGAATCCCCTTGTTGCTGGGGTGGCCAGAGGCTGGCGCGGCCTATCTGGGCATAGCGCGCCTTGCGCTCGGGCTGGCCATGGCCATCCAGTTGCCCTGTCTCGTACTTCTCGGCGATAAAACACACGCGACCCCGATCTAACGGTTGAGGCTTCATCCTTACTCTCCTGTCAGTTGGCTGGCGGCAGGGTGGCCAATGCTGGCCATCTGCCTGATCACCTGGGCGGCGGCCTGATCTGCCAGGCCTTTGCTCAGGGCGTAATCCTCAATGGCCACGATGGCCTCTTTCTTGCTCCCAAGGGCCCGATAAATCGCCGTCTTGGGGCACCCCTCGGCGGCGGCTAACTGGTCCATGGTGATGGTCTGATACTGCCTGTCCTGACTCAGCTGCAGGGCCTTGTCCAGCAAGCGGATGCGCCGCTCACTCCGGCTCACCCTGCCGCGCTTCTGCTTCTCCATCCGTCCCCCTTTTGGTTGGCAGACCGGCCAGCGCGTCCAGCGTTTTCTGGTCCGGCTCTCTGGTCTGACGGCTTAGGCTGAGAGGGGTGATCTCCCACCGGTCGGCAATCTCGGCCATGCGCCAGCCCTTCTCTTCGGCCAGGATGCGAAATTGGCTTTTGGTTCGACGTTGGCCAGGGGCCCCTCGTTTTTTCACTGTCTTTGTGTCCATTTAGTCACAAGTGTATTTTCAATATTTTGAATATGCAACTTTGAATATTATGAAATTGGTTCCTATATGCAAGGGCGAATATTCCCGAATCGAATAGCTGAAAGCCCCCTTTTCAATCAATTACTTACAAACGCAAATCAAACGGATCCCTGGGCAACAGGAACCGGAAACCAAAAATGCCTTTTTTAAAAAAAATCAGAGGGGTCCCGCGCTCGACTGCCCCCTCGTGGCAGGGGCGACCCGGAAGGACCCGAAGTGAGAATAGCTATCATTCGCGATTGTGTTTGCTGTTGACTAGGCCAGGGGCAGGGCCAGGGGCAGGGCCAGGGGCAGGGCCAGGGGCAGGGCCAGGGGCAGGGCCAGGGGCAGGGCCAGGGGCAGGGCCAGGGGCA
>NZ_JBFODD010000040.1:0-59931 GCF_040908115.1 Aeromonas sp. R7-1
CTCACCCTAACCCTCTCCCCCAAGGGGAGAGGGGACAAGCCGAAACCCCGTCGAGGACGGAGTCCTCGCGTCCTGCGCGGCGCAGCCGTGCCATTCAGGCGTGAAGCGATATTGCACCAAGCAATGACGTTACCGACCCCCTCACCCTGACCCTCTCCCGCAAGAGGAGAGGGAATGGTTACCGCGGACGATTACGCTTCGCTAATCGACCCTACCGACGTAGCCATGCCCAATGACGGCGAGTGACCCCACACCCTGACCTTCTCCCCCAAGGGGAGAGGGGATGGTGACCGTGGGCGAATACGCGGCGGGAATCGACCCGGCACCCAGGGGCGAGGGCAGGGTTGTGTCCCTGTGTTCCGCATGGCGACGCCGCTTGGGGGCCGGTTATGCCAAAATGTGAACAAATCGATCTTTCCCCCGGTCAATCGCGGTCTCCCGCTTGTCGGGCCCGCCCCGAGTTGGCTAAGGTGGTCGCCCATTACATGCACGCAGTTGTGGAGGTAGGCATGGACAAGTTATTGCTGGCGCTCTCGGAGCAGGTGATCAAGGCGCGGGATCTGGAGAGTCTGACCCGCCCTTTGCTGGAGATGCTGGAGTCGGTGACCGGGCTGGAGTCGACCTATCTCACCGAGATTGACCTCGGGCAAAGCAGCCAGCATGTTCTGTTTGCCCGCAATGCGGCCGGGCTGCAGATCCCCGAGGGGATGACGGTGGAGTGGAGCGATACCCTGTGTCGCCGTGCCATCGACGATGAGATTAGCTACACCGATGACGTCGCCGCTCTGTGGGGGGACTCCCAGGCGGCCAGCGAGCTCGGCATTCGCTCCTATCTGAGCAGCCCGGTGCGCACCTCTACCGGCTCCCTCTATGGCACCCTGTGCGGCGCCAGTACCGAACAAAAGCCCGCGGTGGCGGGGGCGCAGCAGCTCATCGCCTTCTTCGCGCACCTGATTGCCGAACAGGTGGAGCGGGAGCAACTGCTGCGGCAATTGCAGCAGGCCAATGACGAGCTCTCGCGCCTGGCCCTCTCCGACCCCCTCACCGGGCTCCCCAATCGCCGCGCCCTGATGCTGGAGCTCACCCGCCTCTTCTCGTTGTCGGAGCGGGCGGGGCATCCGGTGCTCATCGCCTTTGTGGATCTCGATGGCTTCAAGGCCATCAACGACGAGCATGGCCACGAGGCGGGGGACAGGCTGCTCACCGCCATGGCGCGGCAACTGAGCGAGACCCTGCGCGGCGGCGATCTGCTGGCCCGCTTTGGGGGGGATGAGTTCGTGGCCGTGGGCATGGGGCCTTTCCCGGACGCCGACACGCTGGACGGGGCGGTGGCGGCGTTTCGCCAGCGCCTGTTCGAGCACAGCGTGCTGTCACTGCCGGTGGGGGACAAGGTGATCCATTATCCCGGTGCCAGCGTGGGGGCGGTGGCCGTGATGCCGGCCGAGGTCAGCGTCGAGGAGGCGCTGAACCGGGCCGATGCGAGCATGTATGCGGTCAAGCGCCAGCGCCGGGCCGCAGGGGAGGGCGGGAACCCACCTCCTTCCAGTCAGGTGTCTGCCCCGCGATAGCAGCGGGGCGGGTTGAGAGGGCACAGGGTGGCGCGTCCACCCGGGTGCCAGTCTGTTTTCCCTTTTATCAGTTCGGAGCCCATACCATGGTTCATCTTCTTGCCCGCCGTGTGCGCGCCCTTGCCGGGCGGGCGGCCACCCTGGTGGCCGGACTCTGCGAGTTTCAGCAGCGCATCTGGGTGGTCAGCATCGTCAAGGAGTCCTACACAGATACCTTCGTGGTCAACGAAGGGGGCTTCGAGGAGCCCTTGCAATGGATGCGCCGCAAGGGCTACAGCGCCGAGATGCTGGCCAGGGTGGAGGCCATGGCCCGATCCCAGGTGCTCCAGCTCGAGTGCGCCGGGCAGCATCACCGTCTGATGCGGGTGAAATAGGGGCGAAGCCGCCCCGGATGGCCTGGGTGGCACCGCCGCCCGGGCATTGACCACATATCCTGCCGCCCTCTTCGTGTCAGACGGGGGAAATGGGTCGCCAGTTATGATTTTTCCGTGGTTCTCTCCGGTTTCAGGCCGCCGGAGTAGACGCAAATCGCGGAGTTGTAGCTGTTGAAGGTGACCGCGTAGTTGAAATCGCAGAAATAGGCCGGGTGCTTGGTGGCGACAATGTCCCCCGCCTTGCACTTGTCCTGCATCCCCTCCACCAGGGTGTCGTTGTTTGACCCGAGACAGGCCTTGCCGGTGGTCTTGTCACCGCCGCAGGCCATCAGAAGGGCGCAGACCGAGAGACTCATCAACCATTTCGCTGTGTTGTGCATGTGTGTTCCCAAGAGATCGCAGAGATGGCGGGGAAGGGCGTGAGCGCGGCGCTGCCCGATGAAGGCGGTCGGCGGGCACGCTGCCGCCCCTGACAGTCGCTGCCACCGTGCGCCCTCTTGCCGTGAAAAAGGGGCCAACAGGCTCCTGCACCCTATATTACGGACCCAGGACGGTCTGCGTCACCCTTTGTCGTTGCAAGTGGCGAACATTAAACGGGTTTCGTGCGCTGGCTCAAAGGCGGGCCGGGGCCTTGGCGGCCCCGGCGGGGGAAGGGGTCAGGGGGAGGGGAAGTATTTGTGCTGGAGCTGCTGGAAGTCGCTGCTGGCCAGCACCTGGGTCAGGCCGAGCTGGAACTCCCTGACCAGGGCATCGTCAACCGGGTGGCTGAAGGCGAAGCAGTACTGCTCGGAGCTCAACATCCAGCGCACCTCGAACTGGGCGGGATCCAGCTGCTGGGTCTTGATGAGATCCAGCAGGGTGGATTTGTTGCTGGAGATCAGCTCGACCCGGCCCGAGGTGAGCATGCGCAGGGCCTGGGAGAGGCGGTTGGCGGTCATGATCTTCTGCTCGTCGAAGCCTGCGTTGAGCAGCAGTTGCTCCCCCACATCGGATCGCACGGCGCCTATGGTGTAGCGCTGGGCATCTTCCAGGCGGGTCAGGGTCAGGGGCCGACTGGCGAGCCCCATCAGCACTATCTCGGCATAGCCGATGGGGCAGGCCCACTTGAACAGGGGATTGCGCGCCTCGGTGCGGGCGGTGGAGAAGAGCACCACATTGGGTTTCTGGGTCAGCAGGTAGTAACCCCTGGCCCAGGGGAGGATGCTGACGGGCTGGACAGGGGTGCCGGTCTTTTGCCACACCAGGTGCAGCAGGTCGATGGCAAAGCCGGTCGGGGCGCCATCCTCCCCGGTGAAGTTGTAGGGTTTGTACTCTTCGGTGAGGTAGTGCAGGCTGGCGAGCGCCGGGCTGGCCTGGGTCACGGGAGTGCCCCAGACCATGGCCGCGAGGGCGGCGCAGGCGACCAGTCTGCGAAGGGGGACTGCAATGTCTATGTTCATCCTGACCGTCCTGCTGCCGAGTGCCCAGTTTCAAGTGTTGCCAAGTCACGGCGTTTCGCCACCCGGCGAAGACGTTATCCGCCGGGGGCCGTCATCATCTTGCCACTCACAACCGTGTCGGCGCCCCCTTTTCACCAGGCCGGACGGGTGTGACCCAGGGGGGTGAACGCCTCATCCCTCAGCCCCACCAGTAGGGTGCTGCCATCCTCTTGCAGACGAAACTCGCCGTAGCGGGCCGACTCATATTGATCTCCCGTGCCCTCTTCGAAGAAGAAGGCGTCAGGCCCGATAAACCACTGGCCGTCGCGCTGGCGTACCTTGAGCAGACGCTCCCCCGGGCCCGGGGCCTCGGGCTTGCCCCCTTCCACCCAGTGCACCACCTGATGTTCATCCAGGCGAACGACCAGGGTGTGGGGGCCGACGGCGGCCTGGCGGCCCGCCAGCTGGCGGGCGAGGGCGTAGTTCAGGCGCATGTAGTCCCCCTGCATCAGGGAGCGGGGGTCGACCGGTGCCAGCTCGATCAGCACCACCTCCCCCTGGCTCATGGCGTGCTCGAAGCGCCAGACGGCGGCGTTGATGCCGGCGAGCAGGGCAAGACCGGTCAGCAAAAAGGCGAGGCGTCTCATGAGGGGCTCCCGTGGTGAAGGTGCTTGAGCCACTGACGGGTACCGAGCAGCAGGGCCCCCGAGGCGAGCAGCAGCCAGGACTTGGTCATCAGGGTCAGCCCCAGATCGTAGTAATAGAGGGAGCCAAAGCCGAGCAGCAGGAGGCCTGCCAGGGTCATCAGGGCCAGGCTGCCGGCGTAGAAGCCGAGCACCAGCACCAGGGCGCCAGCCCCCATGCCGGGAATGATGGCGCTGATCACCACCAGCGGCAGCCCGTAGCGCAGCGGCAGCCTGAGGCGAACCATGACCGCGAGCAGCAGGGCGGCGCAGAGCAGGGGATTGAGCCAGAGGGGCAGGCGGGAGCTGCCGAGCTCATTGAGCACGCTGGTGCCTCCCTCCCACAGGGGGTGGTGCAGCCGTCCCAGCACCAGCAGGGAGAGTGCCAGCCCCAGGGTGAGGGATTCATAGAGCAGATGGCGGGCGGGATCGCGCTCCGCCTGCAGCCAGCACAGGGCGACGGCGCCCATCACCAGCGGCAGGGCCAGCAGGTGCAGGCCGAGGCAGGCGAGGGCGAGGGTGAGCAGGATGGCGGCGGCGAAGCTGTGGAACAGCCTGATCAGCCAGTGCTCGAACAGGGCGGCCACCCCGAGGGAGAAGGCGGTCAGACCGAACCAGAGCCACGCGACGTTCAGATCGAGCCTGTCCAGCAGGCCGTAGAGCAGCCAGGCATCTGCCGCCAGCGCCAGCGCCAGCACGAACTGATCCCAGAGATCGCTGCGGGTCGCCATGCGGTTGAGACCGAGGGCGGCGGCCATCAGCACCATCCCCATGGTGAGGGCGTTGTTGGGGTCGCGGGTCAGCTGCTCGAAGGCCATGAAGAGGAAGAAGAGCAGGAAGAGGGCGGCTATCCAGCCCACCATGCCGAGCAGAAAACGGCCCGACCAATGGGGCTGTTCATCCCGGGGGGCATCCCCTTCCACAAGTTGGGCAGCACGCAGGCGCTCCCAGGGGGTGAGATCAGACATGCTGCCTCCGTTGTTGTTGCAGCCAGCGGCTGGCCATCACCGACAGGCCGATGGCGATGAGGGCCAGCAGCAAAAAGCCGTTCATGTCCGGCTCCATCCACTTGCCAAGGGCCGCGAGGATCACGGCGATGAGGCTCAGGCACCCCATGGCGAGCCCGGCGATGAACCTGTGGTGCCAGCGCAGGTAGGCGGCGCCGAGCCAGGCGAGCCAGGCAGGCCAGACCCAGGGAGAGGCGGCATCGAACAGGGCCAGCAGGGTAAGCAGGGTGATGCCGAGCCCCGCGGCCAGCCCCGCGAGCCAGGAGGGCATCAGGGCGTAGCGGGCGGGCACCAGGATGAGCAGACCCCAGAGGGCGGCGTTGAGCAGGGTCAGGCACCAGCCGAGGGCCTCCTCGTTGAAGGAGAAGAAGAGATCGAGAAGGCCGAGCCGCCAGTAGAGCACCAAGGCGAGCTGACCGAGCAGCCAGGCCAGGGTCCAGAGCAGCGGGCTTCTGCCAAGGGCCGCCAGCGGCAGTAGCATCAGGGCCCAGGTGGCGAAGAGCTGCCAGGGGTCGGCGCCGGTCTGGTAGGTCTGGCCCACCAGGGCGAGCAGGGCGCCGAGGTTGAGGGCCAGGGCCAGCAGCAGGGCCTGGCGCGGGGTGTCACTCATGGGTTTTCGCCAGAGCACCAGGAGCATGGCGAGCAACGGCAGCTCCAGCAGGGCGAGACGTGAGAGGCGCCCCAGGGCCTGCCAGTTGAAGGCGACGAAGAAGACGAGGCCGGCGCCAAGGCAGAGGCAGCCGAGCCAGAGCAGCAGCCTGTCGAACAGCCACTGCCAGCGGGCAGGGCCGGGGGGCAGATCGCACAGTGCCAGGGCGGCAGGCAGCGAGGCCCGTGGCAGGCGGCCGCGCCTGACCCAGTCGAGCAGGGTCTGTCTTGAGGTGAGGTGCATGGGGGCTCCTGAAGCCGTGATGCCTGAAAGATAAGGCATTATGGCACGGCGCCGCGTCTCGGGGCAGGGGCGCCGTCGGCGCTGCGACACAGGTCGCGGCACGGGGCCATGTCTTTGCACTAAAAAGGCCCCCGCCGTGAGGAGGGGGCCTGAAGGACGTCCGGGGCGGCGGTGGCGATCAGTGCTCACGCTGATCCCCCGCCGGCTTCTATGGAGGTCAGGCGAAGATCAGGGTGGAGATGCCAAGCCCCGCAAAGAGGATGGCGCAGGCAATGCGGATCCCCTTGAGGGGGAGCTTGTCGGCCCCGAGCTTGCCGAGCAGCACCACGGGCACGTTGGCCAGCATCATGCCGAGGGTGGTGCCGGTGATCACCTGGATCAGGGAGTCGTACTTGGCTGCCAGCAGCACGGTGGCTATCTGGGTCTTGTCACCGATCTCGGCGATGAAGAAGAGCACGAAGGTGGCCATGAAGGGGCCGTACTTGTCCAGGGAACTCTCTTCATCGTCCATCTTGTCCGGCACCAGGATCCAGGCGGCCATGGCGATGAAGGCGCCAGCGACCAGCCAGGTCATCACCTTGGGATCCATCCAGCGACTGATGAATTCCCCTATCCAGGCGGCACCCGCGTGGTTGAGCAGGGTGGCAGCCAGCATGCCGGCGATGATGGGCCAGGGTTTGCGAAAACGACAGATGAGCAACAGGGCCAGCAGCTGTGTCTTGTCGCCGATCTCGGCGATGGCAACGCTGATGGTGGAGGTTAACAAGGCTTCCATAAAAATGACCGGGGGACGGAATTGTTATAAACCAGAGACAAGCCTGCGCCATCCGTCCCCGGTTTTGGCACTGGCCCGTCAAAGGTCTTGTCAAATCCGGCATTGCCCGGATCACCCTGACCATGGTGAGTTGGCACCAAGTATGTTGATCAGGATCGCGCACGAAACGGGTCCGTGGCGAGACTACTCCCCCTCGATGGGAGCGGGCATTCTAGGGAAAAACCCCCGGTGAGGCAAGGCGCGGGATGGGGAATTATCCCCCCACCAGTTTGACCTGAAAGCCGGCCTTCTCCAGTTCGGCCTTGATGAGGTCCCGTTTGTCCCCCTGGATCTCGATGATCCCCTCCTTGAGACCGCCGCCGGTACCGCACTTCTTCTTGAGCAGGGTGGCGAGGGCCTTCTGCTGGTCGGCGGGAACGCCGTGGATGCTGATGACCCCGGCCCCCTTGCGTCCCTTGGTCTCGCGGCGGATGCGCACGACCCCGTCGGCGGGGAAGGGGGAGGCATGCTGGGCGGGGGCGGATTCCTTGATCATGCCGCCGTCCGTGCTATAGACCAGGCGGCTGTTGTTGTCGTGACTCATGGCAATACTTTGTCGGTTAGCTAAGCGGAGTTTGATTTTACGCAAATAAATGTTGAGGGCACAGCTTATAATCCCCCCATTAAAAGCGAATTATTCTTGTTTAACTTCAGGAGCCCGTCATGGTACTCACAGAGCTGTCGCCGGGACAGAGCGCTCGCATCACGCACATGAACCACCTTGGTCGCGCCTTGCGGCGCAAGTTGATGGTGATGGGGCTGCTGCCCCAGACCGAGATCCTCTATCTGCGGGCCGCCCCCTTGGGGGACCCGCTCCAGATCCAGTGCCAGGGCATCTGCCTCTCCATGCAGCGGAGTCTGGCCCAGCAAATCGAGGTGGAGCCGGTATGAGCTACAACCTGGTCACAGTGGGCAATCCCAACAGCGGCAAGACCTCCCTGTTCAACGCCCTGACCGGCTCCCGCCAGCAGGTGGGGAACTGGAGCGGGGTCACCGTCGACAAGAAGATGGGGGCCTTTGCTGCCCGCGGGCAGGAATACACCCTGGTGGACCTGCCCGGCATCTATGCCCTGGCCAACCAGGAGGCGAGCCTGGACGAGCAGATCGCCAGCCGCTTCGTCCAGCGCCAGCAGCCGGATCTGCTGCTCAACGTCATCGATGCCGCCAACCTGGAGCGCTCCCTCTACCTCACCCTGCAACTGCGGGAGCTGGGGCTGCCCATGGTGGTGGTGCTCAACAAGATGGATCTGCTGCAAAAGCGGCGCATCACCATCGACGAGGCCTTGCTCGCCAAGGCGCTGGGGTGCCCCGTGGTGTCGCTCTCGGCCCACAATCGCCAGCAGGTGGCGGCCTTCAAAGAGGGGATCCACCAGTTTATCGGCCAGTCCCAGCCCGCCCTGGTACTCGACTACGGTCAGCCCCTCGAGGGGGACATCGCCGAGCTGGAGACCCTGCTCGCCCCCCATCATCTGCATCGCCGTGGCCGCGCCCTGCGCCTGCTGGAGGAAGACATCGCCATGCAGGAGACCCTGGCGGCGGGGCAGCAGGCGGCGGCCGACAACGTGGTGAGCCGCGCCCACCACGCCCAGGACATCGACCTGCAACTCGCTGATTTGCGCTACGGCCATATCCACCACTGGTGCCAGCAGGCGTGCCGCCATCAGGACAAGCTCACCGTCGCCCAGAGCGAACGGCTGGACAGGGTGCTGCTCAACCGCTGGGTGGGCATCCCCTTCTTCCTGCTGGTGATGTACCTGATGTTCATGTTCGCCATCAAGGTGGGCAGCGCCTTCATCGACTTCTTCGACATCCTCGGGGGGGCCCTCTTCGTGGACGGGGTGCACCACCTGCTGGGGCTGATGAGTGCCCCCGACTGGCTGGGGGCCGTGCTCGCGGACGGCGTGGGTGCCGGTTTGCAGACGGTGGCGACCTTCATCCCCGTGGTGGGCTGCCTCTTTCTCTTCCTCGCGGTGCTGGAGAGCTCCGGCTATCTGGCCCGCGCCGCCTTCGTGGTGGACGCCCTGATGCGTCGCCTCGGCCTGCCCGGCAAGGCCTTCGTCCCCATGCTGATGGGCTTTGGCTGCACCGTGCCCGCGGTGATGGCGACTCGCACCCTGGGGTCGGAGCGCGAGCGGCTGATGACCTCGGCCATGGCGCCCTTCATGTCCTGCGGTGCCCGTCTGCCGGTCTACGCCCTGTTCGCGGTGGCCTTCTTCCCCGAGTCGGGGCAGAACCTGGTGTTCGGTCTCTATCTGTTCGGCATCCTGGTGGCGGTGCTCACCGGCCTCTTCCTGCGCAGCACTCTGCTGCCGGGCAAGAGCGACTCCATGGTGATGGAGATGCCCGATTACGAGTGGCCCCGTCCGGTGGACGTGGGGCTGCGCACCTGGCAGAAACTCAAGGGCTTCATCTTCGGCGCGGGCAAGACCATCGTCCTGATGGTGGCGGTGCTGAGCGTGCTCAACTCCCTCGGCACCGACGGCAGCTTCGGCAACCAGGATCAGGAGAACTCAGTGCTGAGCAAGCTGAGCCAGTCCGTGACCCCGGTGCTGCATCCCATAGGCGTGCGGGACGACAACTGGCAGGCCACGGTGGGCATCCTCACCGGCATCTTTGCCAAGGAGGCGGTGGTCGCTACCCTCAACAGCCTCTACGCCGGCGGCGCCGGTGATGAGGAGGAGAGTGAATACTCCCTGCTGGGCAGCCTGAAAGCGGCGCTGGCCACCATTCCCGCCAACCTGGCGGACATCGACCCCGCCGATCCCATGGGGCTCAAGGTGGGGGATCTGGAGGACAAGCAGGCGGCCGCCGAGGCCCAGGAGGTGGACACCTCCACCTACGGCAACATGCAAACCCACTTCGACGGCGTGGCCGGGGCCTTTGCCTACCTGCTGTTCGTGCTGCTCTACATGCCCTGCGCTGCCGCTATGGGGGCCCTGGTACGAGAGACCGGTCGCCAGTGGGCCCTGTTCACCGCCGCCTGGTGCAACTACGTCGCCTTCCTGTGCGCCACCCTCTTCTATCAACTGGCGACCTTCGCCGCCCACCCGGCGCAGAGCCTGGTCTGGAGCCTGAGCTATCTGCTCTCCCTGGTGCTGCTCTGGTGGCTGGGGCGTCGTCACGGCGACATCGTCGCCCGCAAGGTGGTGACCCTGTGAAGGGGCTCATGGTCAGGGGCGAGTGCGCTGAGAGGGAGGGTATTCTGTGATCCTGCGTGAACTGGGGGACTATCTGGCCCTGCACAAGAAGGTGAGCCGGCGGGCGCTGGCCCGCCACTTCCACACCTCCGAGGATGCGGTAGAGGCCATGCTCGGGGTCTGGATGCGCAAGGGGCGCGTCGCCAAGCGGGAGAGCCGCCTGTGTGGCGGCTCCTGCTGCGGCAAGCACGAAGAGGTGACGTTCGAGTGGTGCGAGCCCGGCCAAATAGGGCTGGTCCAGAAGGGCTGACGCCTGTCCATATGCAAAAGGGAACCCGAGGGTTCCCTTTTTCGTGGCAGCCGGGCTCGTCTTAGAAGAGGTCGCCCTCGTCCTTGGTGGGCTCCAGGCTCCAGCCGCTCGCCGCCGCGCTGTTGCCAATCTGACCCTTCTCCCGCCAGAGTTTGATCTTGAGGCGCAGGTTGTTCTGGGAGTCCGCGTTCTTCACCGCCTCCTCCTCGTCGATCACCCCCTCGACCACCAGATCGAACAGAGTACTGTCGAAGGTCACCATGCCAAGGGCCCTGGATTTTTCCATGATCTCCTTGAGGCCGCCAAACTCGCCGCGCTTGATGAGATCGCGCACCGTGTGGGTTCCGAGCATCACCTCCACCGCCGCCCGGCGCCCGCCGTCCGTGGTCTTCACCAGCCGCTGGGAGACAAAGGCCTTGAGGTTGTTGCCAAGGTCGTTGAGCAGCTGGGGTCTGCGCTCTTCCGGGAAGAAGTTGATGATGCGATCCAGCGCCTGGTTGGCGTTGTTGGCGTGCAGGGTGGAGATGGCCAGATGCCCGGTCTCCGAGAAGGCGAGGGCATGCTCCATGGTCTCCCGATCGCGGATTTCACCGATGAGGATGACGTCCGGCGCCTGGCGCAGGGTGTTCTTCAGGGCCGCGTGGAAGCTGCGGGTATCCACCCCCACCTCCCGCTGGTTGATGATGCTCTTCTGGTGGCGATGGACGAACTCCACCGGATCCTCGATGGTGATGATGTGGCCGCCGCTGTTGCGGTTGCGATGATCGATGAGGGCCGCGAGCGACGTGGACTTGCCGGACCCCGTGCCGCCGACGAAGAGCACCAGACCCCGCTTCTCCATGATGGTGTCGAGGAGCACCGGAGGGAGTTTGAGATCCTCGAAGCGGGGGATCTCGGTCTTGATGTTGCGCGCCACCAGGGAGACTTCATTGCGCTGCTTGAAGATGTTGACCCGAAAACGGCCTATCTGGGGCAGGGAGATGGCGAGGTTCATCTCCAGCTCTTTCTCGAACTGCTGTTTCTGCTCGAGATCCATGATGTCGTAGGCGATGCGGGCCACCTCGCCCGGCCCCAGAGGCTCCTGGGTGAGGGGGCGCAAGGCGCCGTTGAACTTGGCGCAGGGGGGGGCGCCGGTGGAGAGATAGAGATCGGAACCGTCCTGTTTGGCCAGGATCTGCAGCATGTCTCTCAATTCCATGAGGGGCCTCGTCGCTCAAAGGGCTGGGGGATGATGAATGGCTTGAGTGTACAGCCTCAGGCGCCGGTCAGTTTTTCGCGGAACACAAAAAAGACCGCGCCCAGGATGCACAGACCCGCCCAGAGGTAGTCCCACTTCAGATCTTCTTTCAGATAGAAGATGGAGAAGGGAACGAACACGGTGAGGGTGATCACCTCCTGCAGGATCTTGAGCTGGCCGACGGAGAGCACGGTGTGGCCGATGCGGTTGGCGGGCACCTGCAACAGGTATTCGAACAGGGCTATCCCCCAGCTCACCAGGGCGGCGATGATCCAGGGTTTGTGATTCATGCTCTTGAGATGGGCGTACCAGGCAAACGTCATGAAGACGTTGCTGCAGATGAGCAGGCCGATACTGGTCATGATGGGGTTCATTAGGTTCTCCTTTTAAATCAATGCATTTTATCTCGACTCCATGGGTTTTCATAAGTGGTGCTTGAGGGTATTTTTAGCTCACAAGGATGTAACAAAAGAAGGCGAAAGCTGGATGGGCAAGACAAGCTGGGGTGCGCTTTGTCTGTTGTTTGCCTGCTGGGCGCAAGGTGCGCCGACCCTGACGGTGGCCACCGATGTCTGGCCGCCGTTTCGCATGCTGGCAGAGAACGACGACTTCCAGGGGCTGGATATCGACATTCTGCGCCAGTTGCAGGCACGCAGCGGCATTGTGCTCACCCTCAAACGGGTGCCCTGGGGACGGGCACTCAAACAGATGCAGACCGGTCAGGCGGATCTGATGATAGGGCTGGCTCACACCGAGGAGCGGGCCGCTTTCATCGACTACCTGCAGCCGTCCTATTACCAGTGCCGGCCTGCCTTCTATGGCAAGCCCGCCGCCGTGGCCGGCCTCAGGCGCTACGAGGATCTGCGGGGCCGCGAGATAGGCTATGTGCTCAACTCCGCCTACTTCCCCCCCTTTGATGGCGACACCCAGCTCGACAAGCACGGGGTCCCCACCGAAGACCAGTTGCAGCGCATGGTGGAGCGGGGCCACCTGCCCCTGATGATAGGGACCGACTGCCAGGTGGATTACGCCCTGAGCCAGCGCAACGACGCCGGCCTCGTCAAGGCGCCCTTCCAGCCCCCCAACCCGGTGGTGCTCTACCTCGGGATGAGCAAGCACTCACCCCACCATGAGCTGGGCCCCAAGCTGGCGCAGGCGTTGCAAGCCATGGTGGAGAGCGGCGAGATAGCGGCGCTGGCCAAGCCCTACCAGCCTTGACCTTGGGTGGTAACGCGCTGTTATCATGCAGCTTTCCTGCCTGCCCCCCGGCGGGCCTCGCTTCTTGGGGATCCCGTGTATCTCGCTCTCATCCGTCGCCAGCAGCGCTGGCAGCGCCGCTGGCTGCTCCTGCTGTCGCTGCTGACCCTGGCCCTGTTCCTGCTCTCCCTCGCCCTCGGGGAGTTCGTGCTGCTGCCCTGGCAGCCGCTGGGGGATCTGGAGCTGCGTATCCTGCTGGAGCTGCGCCTGCCGCGCGCCCTGCTGGCTCTGCTGGCGGGGGCCTCCCTTGCCTGCGGCGGTGCCGTGCTCCAGGTGATGCTGCACAACCCGGTGGCGGAACCCGGCCTGCTCGGCGTCTCGAGCGGCGCTGGCCTCGCCGCCATGGTGGCGATGGCGGTGGCCAAGGGGCTCGGGCTCTATCTGCCGGGCTGGGGGCTGTCGCTGGCGGCCTTTGGCGGCGCCCTGGTGGTGACCATGCTGCTCATCCGTCTCGCACGCCGGGCACGGCTCGGCCATGGGCGGCTGCTGCTCTTCGGGGTCGCCATCGGCATCCTCACCAATGCGGCCATGACCTGGCTGATGTATTTCGCCGACGACGGCGCCTTGCGGGAATTCATGTTCTGGATGATGGGCAGCCTCGCCTACGGCAGCCAGCAGCTCGCCTGGTGGTGGCTGGTGCTGCCCCTCACCCTCGGCTGGCTCTGCTGGCAGGGGCGGGCACTGCAACAACTGCTGTTGGGAGAGACCCAGGCCCGCCTCATGGGGCTGAACGTGGACAGCATGCGGGTACGCCTGGTGCTGGCGGTCTGCCTGCTCACCGGGGTGGCGGTCTCCCTGTGCGGCGTCATCGGCTTCGTCGGCCTGGTGGTGCCTCACCTGCTGCGCCTGTGCGGTGGCAGCGATCAGCGCTTCCTGCTGCCCGCCTCGGCGCTGGGGGGCGGCGCCCTGCTGCTCGGGGCCGATCTGGTGGCCCGCTCGGCGCTGCACGCCGGTGAACTGCCCATCGGGGTCATCACCGCCTCGGTGGGTGCCCCGCTCTTTATCTATCTGCTGCTGAGGCAAGATGCCGATGTGCCCCGCTGATCCCGCCCTTTGGCGGCTGGAGGCCCGCGCCCTGGCCATCCCCCATCGCCTCGCCCCCCTGGATCTCGCCTGGTCCGGTGGTCAGCTGGTGGCCCTGCTCGGCCCCAACGGCAGCGGCAAGTCCTCCCTGCTCGGGGCCCTGGCGGGCCTGCTGCCCGCCGATGGCGCCGTCTTGCTGGGAGGAGAGGTCATCACGACCCTGAGCTGGCCCGAGCTTGCAACGCGGCGCGCCATGCTGCCCCAGCGCCAGCCCCAGCTGTTCCACATCCCGGTGTTCCAGGTGCTGAGCCTGGGGCTGGAGGAGGGGGGCCCCGATGCCCAGGCGCAGGCGGTGGCGGATGTGTGCGACGCCCTGGAACTGGCGCCTCTGCTGGCACGGGACTTCAGTCGATTGTCCGGGGGGGAGCAGCAGCGGGTGCTGATCGCCCGCACCCTGCTGCAACTGTGGCCAAGCCTCAACCCGACCGGGCGGGTGCTGCTGCTGGACGAACCCCTGGCGGGGCTGGATCTGCATCACCAGATGGCGCTGCTGCGGCTGCTCAAGCAACTGGCCGCGCAGGGATTGCTGGTGGTGGTGGCCATCCACGACATCAATCTGGCCATCGACTGGGCGGATCGCGTGCTCTGCCTGCAACAGGGCCGCGTGGTGGGGGAAGGGGACGTCGGGATCATCGACGAGGCGCTGCTGGAGCGGGTGTTCCAGATCCGTACCGATCGTATCGAGGCGGCCGGCCGCACCTGGTTTATGCCGAGTCTTTGAGAACGGGGCGAGAGATAGCGTTTGTAGGGTCGATTAGCGAAGCGTAATCGGCCGCCTGCAAGAATAAGGGGCCAGTATCAGGAATACTGGCCCCTTTGCTTTTATTCGCTGTTCAGTCCAGCTTGTCCAGACGTACCTTGGCCGCTTCGGCCAGCATGGCGAGCAGGGTCTCGGTGTCTTTCCATGACAGGCAGGCATCCGTGATGCTCTGGCCGAAGGATGATGGCGCAGCCGTTAACCCTGGCGGGTTTTCTCCAGCCGCACCTGGGCGGCTTCTGCCAGCATGGCCAGCAGGGTTTCGGTGTCACTCCACGACAGACAGGCATCGGTGATGCTCTGGCCGAAGGTGGCGGCACAGCCGTTCTCCACGTCCTGACGCCCTTCCACCAGGAAGCTCTCGGCCATGATGCCGGCGATGCCGGTGCGGCCGCGGCGCAGCTGATCGCAGATATCCTGGGCCACCAGCAGTTGGCGGCGGTGATCCTTCATGCTGTTGCCGTGGCTGAAGTCCACCACCAGGCGCTCCGGCAGGCCCACCTGGGCCAGAGCCTCGCACGCCTCGTCGATGCTGGCGGTGTCGTAGTTGGGCCTGTGGCCGCCGCGCAGGATCACGTGGCCGTAGGGGTTGCCGGCGGTGCGGTAGATGGTCATCTTGCCGTCCTTGTCCGGGGAGTAGAAGATGTGGCTGTGACGTGCGGCGCGCACCGCATCGATGGCGATGCGGGTGTTGCCGTCGGTGCCGTTCTTGAACCCCACCGGGCAGGAGAGGGCGGAGGCCATCTCCCGGTGAACCTGGGACTCGGTGGTGCGCGCCCCGATGGCGCCCCAGGTGATGAGATCGCTGATGTACTGGCCGGTCACCATGTCGAGGAACTCGGTGGCGGTGGGCATGCCTGTCTCGTTGATGTCCACCAGCAGCTTGCGGGCCAGTTTGAGCCCTTCATTGACGTCGAAACTGCCGTCCAGGCGCGGATCATTGATAAGCCCCTTCCAGCCGACGATGGTGCGCGGCTTTTCGAAGTAGGTGCGCATCACGATGCACAGGCTCTCTTTGTACTCTTCACGCAGGGTGTTCAGACGCAGAGCGTATTCGTGGGCGGCGGCGGGATCGTGGATGGAGCAGGGGCCGACGATGACCAGCAGGCGCTGATCTTCACCGGACAGAATGGCTTCCACTTGGCGGCGGGCATCCAGCAGGTTCTGGGCGATGGTGTCGGTTAACGGGAAGGCGTGCGCCAGCTCGCTGGGGGTGATCAGGGCCTCCAGGCGACGGGTGCGCAATTCATCGGTGTGAATGGACATACGACTCAATTCTCGAGTGGATAAGGTGGGCGGGATGCCAAAATGCAAGGGAATAAAATAAAGCAAAAGTCATCCGATGGAAACCTTGGGCGGCTCTGATAGGATGTGAACCCAAAAGCCATTTCAAATGAGGTAGTTATCGTGGCAAAGCCAGGCGCGACCGGGATCACCCGCATCATCAACGCAACCGGTTACAGCATGAAAGGTCTCAAATCGGCCTGGATCAACGAGGCCGCCTTCCGCCAGGAGCTGCTGCTCATCCTGCTGCTGATGCCGCTGGCATTCTGGATAGGTGACTCCCTCAACGAGATCCTGCTGCTCGTCTGCATCAGCTGGCTGGTGGTGATCATCGAGGTGCTCAACTCCGCCGTGGAGGCGGTGGTGGATCGCATCGGCTCCGAGCATCACGAACTCTCGGGCCGCGCCAAGGATCTGGGCTCCGCCGCCGTCTTCATCGCCCTGACCTTGAACGCCCTGGTGTGGGGCGCCCTGGTGGGCCGCAACCTGCTGGGCTGGTGGTAGGTTGCGAGAGCAACCTTTCTCCTGACATAAAAAAGCCCGTCATCACGACGGGCTTTTTGCTGCGCAGATAAGGGCTTATCAGTGCAGGATCCGGGCACGGATGGTCCCATTGATCTCTTTGAGACGGGCCAGGGCCTTCTCGCTGTGCTCGGTTTCGACGTCGATGACCACGTAACCGATCTCGCTGCTGGTCTGCAGGTACTGACCGGCGATGTTGATCCCCTCGTCGGCGAAGATCTGGTTGATCTGGTTCATCACGCCGGGCTGGTTGCGGTGAATGTGCAGCAGGCGGCTGGAGCCCTTGTGGCCGGGCAGGGAGACT
The DNA here is from genome assembly GCF_040908115.1 of Aeromonas sp. R7-1. NCBI lineage: Bacteria > Pseudomonadati > Pseudomonadota > Gammaproteobacteria > Aeromonadales > Aeromonadaceae > Aeromonas > Aeromonas sp. R7-1. Next base: position 16,648 of record NZ_JBFODD010000040.1, read on the forward strand.
TCCGGGAAGTTGACCGCGGAGAGGGTGGAGCCGTTGTCGGAGTATTTGACCAGCTTGTTGGCCACTTCCAGACCGATGTTCTCCTGGGCTTCCTGGGTGGAGCCGCCGATGTGGGGGGTCAGGATCACGTTGTCCAGGCCGCGCAGGGGGGTGAGGAACTCCTCGTCGTTGGACTTGGGCTCCACCGGGAAGACGTCGATGGCGGCGCCGGAGAGGTGGCCGCTCTTGATGACGTCGGCTAGGGCGTCGATGTCCACCACGGTGCCGCGGGAGGCGTTGATGAAGATGGCGCCCGGTTTCATCATGCGCAGTTGCTCTGCACCGATGAGATCCTTGGTGGAGGCGGTTTCCGGTACGTGCAGGCTGATGACGTCAGACATGTTGAGCAGCTCCACCAGGTTCGGCACCTGGATGGCGTTGCCAAGGGAGAGCTTGTTCTCGATGTCGTAGTAGTAGACCTTCATGCCGATCATCTCGGCGATGATGCCAAGCTGGGTACCGATGTGGCCGTAGCCGATGATGCCGAGCTTCTTGCCGCGGGCTTCGACGCTGCGGTTGGCCAGCTTCTCCCAGACGCCGCGATGGCACTTGGCGTTCTTCTCGGGAATACCGCGCAGCAGCAGCAGGATCTCCCCCAGTACCAGTTCGGCCACGGAGCGGGTGTTGGAGAAGGGGGCGTTGAAGACGGGGATGCCGCGCACGTGGGCGGCGTCGAGGGAGACCTGGTTGGTGCCGATGCAGAAGCAGCCGATGGCCACCAGCTTGGTGGCGGCATCCAGCACCTTCTCGGTGATCTGGGTGCGTGAACGCAGGCCCACGAAATGCACGTCACGAATGCGCTCGATCAACTCCTCTTCCGACAGGGACGTCTTCAGATATTCCACATTGGTGTAGCCGGCTGCCCGAAAGGTCTCCACCGTGTTGGGATGGACTCCCTCCAGCAGCAGTACCTTGATCTTATCCTTGTCCAGCGAAAACTTGGCTGTCATGACGTTCCCTCTATTGTTTTGAAAAATGCGTTCAGGCTTGCAGTGTGAAGAAAACCGTAAAGTAGCAAAAACGTTTGGGAGAGGGAATATTTGTGACGAAAGTCAAATTCTTTGAAGTTATCAACGATTGTTGCAGATGTGCTGCTACAAGCCATTGAGGGATAACCAGAAACGGCGCCATGAGGCGCCGTTGTCCATTTGGGGCAGTCAGATTGACTGACCGGGGCGGGGGCTTGCCCGGAGGGAGAGGTCCGGGGAGCGGGCCTTAGTTGGTGATCACACCCTCGGGGGTGCCGATCAGCACAACGTCGGCGCCACGGTGGGCGAACAGGCCGTTGGTGACCACGCCCACGATGCTGTTGAGGCGGGTTTCCAGAGCCTTGGCATCGGTGATGGCCATGCCCTTGACGTCCAGGATGATGTTGCCGTTGTCGGTCACCACCCCTTCACGCCACACCGGGTTGCCGCCAAGGGCGCGGATCTCGCGGGCCACGTATTCGCGGGCCATGGGGATCACTTCCACCGGCAGGGGGAAGGTGCCCAGCACGTCGACGGTCTTGGTATTGTCGATGATGCAGATGAACTGGTCGGCCACGGCGGCGACGATCTTCTCGCGGGTCAGGGCGGCGCCGCCCCCCTTGATCATGTCGCGGCTGGCGTTGATCTCGTCGGCACCATCCACGTAGACGGAGAGGGCATCGATGTCGTTGAGGTCAAACACCGGGATGCCGAGACCCTTGAGGCGCTCGGTGGAGGCGATGGAGCTCGACACCGCGCCCTTGATCTGGTCTTTCATGGTCGCCAGTGCGTCGATGAAGTGATTGACGGTAGAGCCGGTGCCCACCCCGACGATGGTGCCGGGTACCACGTATTTGAGCGCAGCCCAACCGGCCGCCTTCTTCATTTCATCTTGAGTCATGATGGATCCTTATGGAAAAAGCGGGCGCATTATATCCAAGCATCCCCCCCAGAGCGACCATGGTGCTCACGTTCCGGCGCAAAAATCCTCAAGATGTAAATCGTTTGCCTGTTTATTGAACCGAAGGGGGCGCCCCGTCTGATCAGGCAAAGTGCCAGCTGCGGCTGGGGGTGATGATCTGGGGGAGCGGCACGTCCCACTGCTCCCGGGGGACGGCATCCACCTGCTGGCAATCGTGGGCGAGCCCCAGGGGTCTTGGGCCGAGCTGGTGCTCGTGCCAGCAGGCGAGGGTGCGATCGTAGTAGCCGCCCCCCATGCCGAGGCGGTTGCCAGCCTCATCGAAGGCCACCAGCGGGGTGCAGATGATGTCCAGCATGCTGTGGGGCAGCACCTGCTGCACGTCGAGCTCGGGCTCGGCGATGCCGTAGCGGTTGCGGGTCATGGGGGTGGTGGCGGTGTAGCGCAAGAAGAGCAGGTGACCCGGGGTGAAGGGGTGCAGCACCGGCAGGTAGACCTCCTTTTGCTGGGCCCACAGCCAGTGGATGGCGGGCAGGGGATCGAGCTCCCCGTCGTTGGCCAGATAGAGGGCGATGCGCCTGGCCGCGAGGATGCCGGGATGTTCCTGGAAGCGCTCGACCAGCTGTTGGGCCGCCGCCTGCTGCTCGGCCTGGCTCAGGCTTTTTCTGCGCTGGCGAATGAGCTGACGCAGGTTCTGGCGTTCGGGTTGGGTATCCGGCATGGGGACTCCTGGGCAAAGGTGGGCTGGCGCTACCTTAGCAAGGGGCCGACGGGATGAAAAGCTGATGGCGGGGCCGCCAGCCGGGCGGCCCCTGAGGTCGGGCGTCAGGAACGGTGGGGGGCGGGAGCCACTGCGCCCATCTGGTGCTTGAGGAAGACGGCCACGATGGCGGCCAGGGCCAGCGCCATGGGGTAGAAGCTCATGCTCACGACCAGGATCGGCGAGAGGGCGAAGATGGAACCCAGCAGCAGCGCCTGGGCGCCCCAGGGGATGAGCCCCTGTACCACGCAGGAGAAGATGTCCAGCATGGAGGCGGCGCGTCGCGGGGTGACCCCGTGATGGTCCGCCAGATCCCTGGCCACCTTGCTCGCGACTATGATGGCCACGGTGTTGTTGGCGGTGCACAGGTTGGTGAGGCTCACCACGCCGGCGATGCCGAGCTCGGCCGCCTTCTCGTTCTGTTCGCCATCGTGGTGGCGGGTGAAGCGGGCAATCAGGGCGGCGATGCGCTCACTTATCCATGCGAGCCCCCCCTGGCGTTCCATCAGGGCACCCAGACCGCCGATGAGCATGGAGAGCAGGAAGATCTCCTGCATGCTGGTAAAGCCCTGATAGATGTCCTTGCTGAACTGGCCGAGGGAGTAGCTGCCAAGCAGCCCCACGCCACCGGCCGCCAGGATGCCGAGCCCCAGTACCATGAAGACGTTCATGCCAGAGAGGGCCAGCACCAGGATCAGCAGATAGGGGGCGACCTTGAGCATGTCAGCCTCGGCGGTGGGGGCCGGCGCTTCACCGGTGGAGCCCAGCACCAGATAGAGCAGGATCACCAGCACGGCGGCGGGGGCGGCAATCTTGATGTTCTCGCGAAACTTGTCCTTCATCTCGCAGCCCTGGCTGCGGGTGGCAGCGATGGTGGTGTCTGAGATGATGGAGAGGTTGTCCCCGAACATGGCGCCGGAGAGGATGGTCCCCGCCATCAGCATCGGATCGATGCCGGCGGCCTGGGCGACGCCCAGCGCCACCGGTGCCACGGCGCCGATGGTGCCCATAGAGGTACCCATGGCGGTGGCAATGAAGGCAGAGATGAGGAAGAGCCCGGGCAGCAGGCACCAGCCCGGAATGAGGGAGAGGCCGAGGGCGACCGTGGCATCCACCCCGCCGGTGGCCTTGGCCACGGTGGCGAAGGCGCCCGCCAGCAAATAAATGAGGCACATAGCCATGATGTTGCTCTCGCCCACCCCCTTGAAGAAGGTCTCGAGGTTCTTGTTGAACCCCTCGCGTCCCATCAGCAGGGCCAGCATGACGGCAGGCAGGGCGGCAACGGGGGCGGGGAGCTGGTAGAAGGCAAACTCGACCCCCTGCAGGGTCAGCCAGGTACCGGTACCGATGAAGAGGGCAAGAAAGACCAGAAGGGGCAGCAGGGCTCTGGCACGGGGTTGGGTCTGGATCATGTGTTCCTCGAAACTTGAACAATGACCTCCTGTCGTTGCCTGTGGCGCCTCCAGGGCGGGCACAGGGCGGGCATCCTGCCACCATGGGGGGCCAACAGTAGTGAGTCGGCCCGCCCGGGTCAAGATAGCCGTCCAGATGGATAGGGCTTTTTACTTCGTGATTCTGACTTGTCTGGTAATTCCGTTATTTATTCTGTTTTTAATGAATTTATCGTTTAAATGTCGGGGTGGTTTGGCGGGCCAGATCGGGCTTTTCAAAGGGGGCGCGGGCTGGTAAAACGGTCTCTTTCCATAATAAAGAGATGAGAGGGTGGAGATGGACAATCCGATCCGTGTGGCCGTGATGGGCTGTAATGGTCGTATGGGCAAGGTGCTGCTGGAGGCTATCGCCAACGCCGAGGGCGTGGTGGTGGGAGCGGCGCTGGAACGACCGGGCTCTGCCGTGATCGGTCTGGATGCGGGTGAACTCAACGGCCTGGGGCGCCTTGGCGTCATCATCAGCGACAGTCTGGAGAAGGTGAAGGACGAATTCGATCTCATCATCGACTTCACCCGCCCCGAGGTGACCCTGGCGAACCTCGCCTTTGCACTGGCGCATGGCAAGCAGATGGTGATCGGCACCACCGGCTTTGACGAGGCGGGCAAGGCGGCCCTGCACGAGGCGGGCAAGCAGATCGGCATCGTCTTCGCCTCCAACTACTCGGTCGGGGTCAACCTGGTGTTCAAGCTGTTGGAGCAGGCGGCCAGGGTGATGGGGGAGTACACCGACATCGAGATCATCGAGGGGCACCACAGACACAAGGTGGATGCTCCGTCCGGCACTGCGCTCTCCATGGGAGAAGTGGTGGCGAAAATCCTGGGCCGGGATCTCAAAGAGTGCGCCGTCTATGGCCGTGAGGGGATCACCGGTGAACGGGATCGCAACACCATCGGCTTTGCCACCATCCGCGCCGGAGATCTGGTGGGGGAGCACACCGTCATGTTTGCCGACATCGGCGAGCGGGTCGAGATCAGCCACAAGGCTTCCAGCCGTCTGACCTTCGCCAACGGTGCAGTGCGGGCGGGCAAGTGGCTCGGCCAGCAAGGGGCCGGTCTCTATGACATGCAGGATGTGCTCGGTCTGAAATAAACCGTCTTCAGGGGGAGTGCAGACTCCCGTACTGGTTGCCAAACCCCGGTCCGCCGGGGTTTTTTGTCACTTTTTTGTAGAAATGAGCCTTAATCATCACTTTTTGAGTGAACCTCGCTAAATCCTGCCATTCTTACAAGCCTGCCACCCTCTTGCGACAAAAATGTCATCAAGGGGTAACGGGTTTGGGTCTCAATATTCCCCTGCGGGGGGCATTTCGCCTTGATGTGAAATAGACTAAAAATGCAATCCAAGAAAAACGTTTTCTATTCTTGGTGTTCACTTTTCTGGCTTCAAATGGTGTTTTTACTGTTGTGTTGTTTATTTTTTAATTTTCTATCTTGCTGTTTATTAAGTGGTAAATTTGGTTTTTTGTACGTTGCATGGCATCGGGTGCCGCTTTGTTGTCTGTGTTTGGCTTTTCTTTTTGAAGAGGGGGTTGCAAAGCGAGTGAGTGCATAGATAATGGGTAATGTTGCTTGTTTATTGAATTTAGATGCATTTCAAACGAGAAAAGACGTTGAAATGAGATCGTTTTTAAGTAGAATGCGCCCAATTTGCCAGAAATCTGCCGGGTTCGAGTCCTGTCAAAGACCGGAACCGAGCCCGCAACACCCAGGTAAATTGCTGAATTTAAAGCTAAATAACTGGAGGTTGTCTTGAATCACACTGCATTGCTAGTGCTGGAAGATGGAACTGTGTTCAAAGGCGTGTCGATAGGCGCCGAGGGATGTTCCGTTGGTGAAGTGGTTTTCAACACGTCGATGACGGGTTATCAGGAAATCCTCACAGATCCCTCCTATTCCCGTCAGATCGTTACCCTCACTTACCCCCATATAGGCAACACCGGCACCAACAGCGAAGATGAAGAGTCCAGTCAGGTCCATGCTCAGGGCCTCATCATCCGGGACCTTCCGATACTGGCCTCCAACTTCCGCAATCAGCAATCCCTCTCCGATTACCTCAAGTCTCACAACATCGTTGGCATCGCCGACATCGACACCCGCAAGCTGACCCGCATCCTGCGTGAAAAAGGCGCCCAGGCCGGTTGCATCCTGGCCGGCAAGCAGCTCGATGAAGCCCATGCCCTCGAACAGGCCCGCGCCTTCCCCGGTTTGAAGGGGATGGACCTGGCCAAGGAAGTGACCGTGAGCGAATCCTACAGCTGGACTGAAGGCAGCTGGCAGCTCGGCAAGGGTCACGTCACCCCGGCGGCCGATGAGCTGAAATACCACGTGGTGGCCTACGACTTCGGCGTGAAGCGCAACATCCTGCGCATGCTGGTGGACCGTGGCTGCCGCCTGACCGTGGTGCCGGCCAAGACCCCGGCCGCCGAGGTACTGGCGATGAACCCGGATGGCATCTTCCTCTCCAACGGCCCCGGCGACCCCGAGCCGTGCGACTACGCCATCGAAGCTATCAAGGCTTTCCTTGATACCAGCACCCCGGTGTTCGGTATCTGCCTGGGCCACCAGTTGCTGGGCCTGGCCTCCGGCGCCAAGACCATCAAGATGAAGTTCGGCCACCACGGTGCCAACCACCCGGTGAAGAGTCTGGACGACAACACCGTGATGATCACCGCCCAGAACCACGGCTTTGCGGTGGACGAGCAGACCCTGCCCGAGTGCCTGCGTGCCACCCACGTCTCCCTGTTCGATGGGTCGCTCCAGGGCATCCATCGCACCGACCGTCCGGCCTTCAGCTTCCAGGGTCACCCCGAAGCGAGCCCGGGCCCGCACGATTGTGCCGGTCTGTTCGACCACTTTATTGAATTGATTAAGCAGTATCGCGCCTAAGAGGATAAAGAGAGCCATGCCAAAACGTAACGACCTACAGAGCATCCTGATCCTCGGCGCCGGCCCCATCGTCATCGGTCAGGCCTGCGAATTCGACTACTCCGGCGCCCAGGCGTGCAAGGCCCTGAAAGAAGAGGGCTACCGCGTCATCCTGGTGAACTCCAACCCGGCCACCATCATGACCGACCCGGAGATGGCCGACGCCACCTACATCGAGCCCATCACCTGGGAAGTGGTGCGCGAGATCATCAAGAAAGAGCGCCCGGACGCCATCCTGCCCACCATGGGTGGTCAAACTGCGCTGAACTGCGCCCTGGCGCTGGAGCAGCATGGCGTGCTCAAGGAGTTCGGTGTCGAGATGATCGGCGCCACCGCCGACGCCATCGACAAGGCCGAGGATCGCTCCCGCTTTGACAAGGCCATGCGCAGCATCGGTCTCGAGTGCCCCCGTGCCGGCATCGCCCACAACATGGAAGAGGCCTGGGGCGTGCAGCAGATGGTGGGCTTCCCCTGCATCATCCGTCCTTCCTTTACCATGGGTGGCTCGGGCGGCGGCATCGCCTACAACACCGAAGAGTTCGTGGAGATCTGCGAGCGCGGACTGGATCTCTCCCCGACCAAGGAGCTGCTCATCGACGAGTCGCTCATCGGCTGGAAAGAGTACGAGATGGAAGTGGTGCGGGATCGCAACGACAACTGCATCATCGTCTGCGCCATCGAGAACTTCGACCCCATGGGCATCCACACCGGTGACTCCATCACGGTCGCGCCAGCCCAGACGCTGACCGACAAGGAGTACCAGATCATGCGCAACGCCTCCATGGCGGTGCTGCGCGAGATCGGTGTCGAGACCGGCGGCTCCAACGTCCAGTTCGGCATCAACCCCAAAGACGGCCGCATGGTCATCATCGAGATGAACCCGCGGGTGTCGCGCTCCTCTGCGCTGGCCTCCAAGGCGACCGGCTTCCCCATCGCCAAGATCGCCGCCAAGCTCGCCATCGGTTACACCCTGGACGAGCTGATGAACGACATCACCGGCGGTCGCACCCCGGCCTCCTTCGAGCCGGCCATCGACTACGTGGTGACCAAGGTGCCGCGCTTCAACTTCGAGAAGTTCGCCGGCGCCAACGACCGTCTGACCACCCAGATGAAGTCCGTGGGTGAAGTGATGGCCATCGGCCGCAACTTCCAGGAGTCCCTGCACAAGGCCCTGCGTGGTCTCGAGACCGGCAAGACCGGCTTCGACCCCATGGTTGACCTGAACGCCCCCGACTCCCTGACCCGCATCCGTCACGAGCTGCAGGATGCCGGTGCCGAGCGCATCTTCTACATCGCCGACGCCTTCCGCGCCGGCCTCTCCATGGACGGCGTGTTCAAGCTGACCAAGATTGACCCCTGGTTCCTGGTGCAGATTGAAGAGCTGGTGAAACTGGAAGAGCAGGTGAAAGAGCGCGGCATGGCCGGTCTCGACGCCGACTTCCTGCGCGCCCTCAAGCGCAAAGGCTTTGCCGACGCCCGTCTGGCCAAGATCCTCGGCGTGGCCGAAGGTGAAGTGCGTAAATTGCGTGCCCGCCACAACATCTTCCCGGTCTACAAGCGGGTCGACACCTGCGCGGCCGAGTTCGCCACCAACACCGCCTACATGTACTCCAGCTACGACGAGGAGTGCGAGGCCAACCCCACCAACCGCGACAAGATCATGGTCATCGGTGGCGGCCCGAACCGTATCGGTCAGGGCATCGAGTTCGATTACTGCTGTGTGCACGCGGCCCTGGCCCTGCGCGAAGACGGTTACGAGACCATCATGGTCAACTGCAACCCGGAAACCGTCTCCACCGACTACGACACTTCCGACCGTCTCTACTTCGAGCCGGTGACCCTGGAAGACGTGCTGGAAATCGTGCGGGTCGAGCAGCCCAAGGGCGTCATCGTCCAGTACGGCGGCCAGACTCCGCTGAAACTGGCGCGGGCATTGGAAGCGAACGGCGTGCCGGTGATTGGTACCAGCCCGGATGCCATCGACCGCGCGGAAGACCGCGAGCGCTTCCAGTCCGCCGTCGAGCGTCTGGGGCTCAAGCAGCCGGAAAACGGCACCGTCACCGCCCTGGAGCAGGCCGTGCAACTGGCCACGCGCATCACCTACCCGCTGGTGGTTCGCCCCTCCTACGTGCTGGGTGGCCGCGCCATGGAAATCGTCTATGACGAGCAGGACCTGCGCCGCTACTTCGCCGAGGCAGTGAGCGTCTCCAACGAGTCGCCGGTACTGCTGGACCGCTTCCTGGACGACGCCACCGAGGTGGACGTGGACGCCATCTGCGACGGTACCGATGTGGTTATCGGCGGCATCATGGAGCACATCGAACAGGCCGGTATCCACTCCGGTGACTCCGCCTGCTCCCTGCCGCCCTACACCCTGTCCAAGGCCATCCAGGACGAGATGCGCGAGCAGGTGCGCAAGCTGGCGCTGGAACTCGGCGTGGTCGGTCTGATGAACGTGCAGTTCGCGGTGAAAGACAACGAGATCTACCTCATCGAGGTGAACCCCCGTGCCGCCCGTACCGTGCCCTTCGTCTCCAAGGCCACCGGTGCCCCGCTGGCGAAGATCGCCGCCCGCGTCATGGCCGGTCAGAGCCTGAAAGAACAGGGCTTCACCACCGAGATCATCCCGCCCTACTACTCGGTGAAGGAAGTGGTACTGCCGTTCGCCAAGTTCCCGGGTGTGGATCCGCTGCTGGGGCCGGAAATGCGCTCCACCGGTGAAGTCATGGGGGTAGGCAGCAGCTTCGCCGAGGCCTATGCCAAGGCGCAGCTGGGTGCCGGTCACCAGGTTCCGAGCGAAGGTCGCGCCCTCTTGTCCGTTCGCCACGGCGACAAGGAACGGGTGGTCAACCTGGCCGCCAAGCTGCTGGAGCTGGGCTATGACCTCGACGCCACCCACGGCACCGCCGTGACCTTGGGCGAGGCGAGCATCAACCCGCGTCTGGTCAACAAGGTGCACGAGGGTCGTCCGCACATTCTGGATCGCATCAAGAATGGCGAGTACACCTACATCGTCAACACCGCCGAGGGTCGTCAGGCCATCGAGGATTCCAAGCAGCTGCGCCGTGGCGCCCTGCAGCACAAGGTGGCTTACACCACCACGCTGCATGCGGCCTTCGCCACCTGCATGGCCATCAGTGTCGATGCCACCGCAAATGTGAACTCAGTGCAGGAGCTGCATGAGAAGGTGAACAACCGCTAAGAGCACCGGCAGCACACTGCCCGCTCGATGCACGCAAACCCCGCCAGCAACGGCGGGGTTTTTTATTGCCTGCGCCCTGCCACTTCCGGGGAAACGCCTTCAAGGAAGATGGGTGAGATGGCGAATAATTCATCATGGGTGGTGATACTCACCCCATGAATGAACTTTCACTGCATCAATATTGCTGAATTGGCATGATGGGGTGCAATCTTCGCAATCTCTCGCCCCCACGACCTCCCTATACTGGGTGCTCATACAAACAAGGTCGTCTGCGCCGACACACCGAAAGGTGGCGTGCGAGAGGATCAGCGCCCGCAGCCCCATCCGGCTGCCGTGGCCGGCCCCGGTGACCGACGGGGGCCGCAGGAAAACCGGTCGCGGGGTTACCGCCGCGCGACTCGTCAGGGACGGTGTTACCGCACCAACCCGCTTCCCCTCCTTGCCCCACCCGCCTGTCGGCCCGGTCGTCCGGCGCCTCGCCCATCCGTCAAGGGAATCTGAATATGAGCTTCGATCATCGCAAATACCGCCGTGCCCCCGTGATCAACCTGGCGGATCGCCAGTGGCCCAACCGGGTACTGGAGCGGGCACCGCTCTGGTGCGCCGTGGACCTGCGCGATGGCAACCAGGCGCTGGTCGAGCCCATGACGGTGGCCCAGAAGCTGCAAATGTGGGCGCTGATGACCCACATCGGTTTCAAGCACATCGAGGTGGGCTTCCCGGCGGCCTCCCAGCCCGACTTCGATTTTGTGCGCGAACTCATCGAGCGCAACCTCATCCCCGATGACGTCACCATCCAGGTGCTGGTGCAGGCGCGCGAAGATCTGATCGCCCGCACCTTCGAGGCGCTCAAGGGGGCGAAGCGGGCCATCGTTCACGTCTACAACTCGGTCAACCCGACCCAGCGCAACTATGTGTTCAACTCAGGCAAGGACGGGGTCAAGGCCATCGCCGTGCAGGGGGCGCGCTGGGTGCGGGAGTATGCGGCCCGCAATCCGGGCACCGAGTGGAGTTTCCAGTATTCTCCGGAGAGCTTCAGCAGCACCGAGGTGGAGTTCGCCGTCGAGGTGTGTGACGCCGTCATCGACGAGTGGCGTGCCGCTGCCCGTCCCATGATCCTGAACCTCCCCGCCACGGTGGAGGTGAGCACCCCCAACGTGTTTGCGGATCAGGTGGAGTGGTTCTGCCGAAACCTCAAGGCGCGACCCGAGGTGAGCATCTCCATCCACACCCACAACGACAGAGGCTGCGGGGTGGCCGCCGCCGAGCTGGCGGTGCTGGCGGGGGCGGATCGCATCGAGGGCACCCTGCTCGGCAACGGGGAGCGCACCGGCAACATGGACATCGTCACCATGGCCATGAACCTCTACAGCCAGGGGATTGACCCCGAGCTGGACCTGTCTGACATGGATGCCATCGTCGCCACCGTGGGGGCCTGCACCCAGATTGCCCTGCACCCGCGCCACCCCTATGCCGGCGAGCTGGTCTACACGGCGTTTTCCGGCAGCCACCAGGACGCCATCCGCAAGTCTCTCGCGGCAGAAAAACCGGATCACTACTGGGACGTGGCTTACCTGCCCATCGACCCTGCCGATCTCGGTCGCAGCTACGAGGCGGTGATCCGCATCAACAGCCAGTCCGGCAAAGGAGGGGTGACCTATCTGCTGGAGCGTGACCTCGGTCTGCAACTGCCGCGCTGGCTGCAAATCGACTTCAGCCGCCGGGTGCAGGCCGAGGCTGAGGCGAGCAGCTGCGAAATCAGCCCGGAGCAGATCCGCACCCTGTTCGAGCAGCACTATCTTGAGCCGGCCCACGGCTATCGCATCGGGCGCTTCCAGCTTGGTCATGACAGTCAGGAGAGCCTGCGCCTGGAGTTGCAGACCCCCCACGGCACCCTGCAATTGTGCGGTGAAGGGGAGGGTGCCATCACGGCCCTGGTCAACGGCTGGCAGCGTCAGACCGGCATGCACATCGATGTGCTGGATTACTCCGAGCATGCGCTCACCGCCGGCACCGAATCCCGCGCCGCCGCTTATGTGCTGCTGAGCGTCGAGGGCACCCGGATGTGTGGCGTCGCCGTCGGTCGCGACGTGGTCAACGCCTCCCTGCAGGCGGTGATCAACGGCGCCGCCCAGCATCAGGCCCTGCGCCAGAGCGCCTGAGGCTGCACGGCCCGCTTGCCGTGAGGGCGAGCAGGGAAGGGCCGCCCGCCCCGATGTCACGGCAGATCGCGCCGTCCCTGTTGCAACAATCCCCTGACCCATATGGTGAGGGGATTGTTTTTTATGGAAAAATCGGCCCACAATATCAGTGATTTGCCACCAGGAATGCCGTCGGGGTTCGCTGGCGATGGCAGCCAACGGCTGCCATTCGGGATAGAAGACATGCGCGCTTGGAGCCCAAAACATGATGAAGACTCCCCTCAGGTTATCCGTTCACCCCGCCCGGTTCTTCTCGCTTCCTCCCTGCCGTCGTCTCGCGCTGGTGAGCCTGCCCTGTCTGCTGCTGCTGACGGGGATCCTGGCCGGGGTCAGCTTTGATCCCCTGGCAGAGCACAACCTCTATACCGTCGGGGCTCTGGCCGAAGCGCTCAACGTGCTGACCCTGCTGTTCATGTTCTGGGTGGTGCAGTGTGCCCAGATCACCTTGAGAACCTATCTCTCCCTCACCGGCGGGCTGACCCTCTGGCTCGTCTCCGGCGTCATCGATCTGATGGATGAGGCCTATTTCCAGCCCTGGTGGCTCTCCACGGTGGAAGATAGCCTGCGCACGATCGGCATGCTGGCCTCGGCCTGGGGTGTGCTGCTGATGGTGCAGCAGATGTATGGCACCCAGATGCGGCTCTCCTCCCTCGCCATGTCAGACGAGCTGACCGGGCTCTCCAATCGCCGGGCGTTTCGCGCCGTGCTGGAGGCGCACGGAGAGGAGGGGACGCCGCTCCTGCTGCTGGATCTCGATCACTTCAAGCTCATCAACGATCGCTATGGCCACGCGATTGGCGACAATGTACTGCGTGAATTCAGCACCCTGCTGCGCCAGCTCTGCCCATTGGATGGGGTGGTGGCACGCCTTGGGGGAGAGGAGTTTGCCATCTGGCTGCCCGGCATGACGGGCGACAAAGCCCGTGCGCTGGCGGAGCAGATAAGGTGCGCGACCGAAGAGCTGGTCTCAGGTGACGGGGTAAGATTCACCGTGAGCCTTGCCCTGGGTATCAGCCAGAGCGGGGAGGGAGTGGATGCCCTGCTCCAGCGCATCGATCTCGCCCTCTATCAGGCCAAGCATCTGGGACGAAACCGGGTGGAGCTGGCGTGATGGCGCCAGGGAATGCCGCAGCCAGCGGGCCAGCAGGTTCATCCGCCTTCATCTTGTCAGACTTGTTCCCTACAATGTCCGCCTCCATGCATTCGAGCCCTCTCATTCGCGATGAGGGGCAGGTCCCGCTCTTCAGGAAGCCTTCATGATCCCCTCTCACTCCTTGTTTGATGCCCATTGGCGCTGGCTGTCACTGCTTTCCCTTGCCCTGCTGTCGGGTTGTGCCAGCGAGCCTCCCGCCCCGACCAGCCCGGCGACGCCGGCGGGGCGCCCCATTCCCAAGGCGATGCAGCCGCAAAAACCGGCCGATATGAAGAGCCGCATCGTGCGCTTCCTGCCGCGCAACGTGGTGGACAAGCCGGGCTGGGCCAATGACGTGGTGACGGCGCTCACCACCCAGGGGCTGACGGTGAGCGATCACAACGTCTGCAGCGTGCTGGCGGTGGCGGAGCAGGAGGCGACCTATCAGGCGGACCCCGTGGTGCCCAACCTCAACAAGATTGCCTGGAAGGAGATCAATGCCCGGGCCGGCAAGCTGCTCATCCCCGAGTTCATGGTGCGCACGGCCCTCTCCATCCAATCCCCCACTGGCAAGAGCTATGCCGAGCGCATCGACAAGCTTCGCACCGAGCGGGAGATGAGCGAGATCTTCGAAGACATGATAGGCAGCGTCCCCATGGGCAAGCAGCTCTTTGGCAACCTCAACCCGGTGCGCACCGGCGGCCCCATGCAGGTGAGCGTCGCCTTTGCCGAAGCCAACGCCCGTGGGTACCCCTATCCCGTGAAGGAGTCCATTCGCCACGAGGTGTTCACTCGTCGCGGCGGCATCTGGTTTGGCACCAAACACATCTTCGGCTATCCCGCCGACTACCCGGATACCCTCTATCGCTTCGCCGACTTCAATGCGGGCTGGTACGCGAGCCGCAATGCGGCCTTCCAGGCGGCGGTAAGCCGGGTGAGTGGCAAGCCCCTGGCCCTGGACGGGGATCTCATCCGCTACGACTCGGATTTGCCCGGCAAGACCGAGCTCGCGGTCCACAGCATCGCCAGCCGCGTCAACATGAGCAAGCAGGCCATTCACCAGAGCCTCAAGCTCGGGGACAGCAGCGACTTTGCCAAAAGCGATCTCTACCACAGGGTCTTCGCCCTGGCCGACAAACAGGCCGGGACACGGCAACCCCGCGCCATCCTGCCCGGTATCCAGCTAAAGAGCCCCAAGATCACCCGCAACCTCACCACCGCCTGGTTTGCCAAGCGGGTGGATGACAGGGAGCAGGCCTGCGTCAGAAAGATGGCGACCATTCGCTGATAGCCAGAGACAACCAGGGCGGCCAATGGGCCGCCCTTGTTTATTGTGATTTGACCACCTGGCTGGTCATGGTCGGTAGCTCCCAGGTTCCCCCCAGAGTGATCATGCGACAGCTACCAGTGGTGCTTTTCTCACTCTGCACGAAGGTTTGGCCGTCCCATACCCAGCTTTCGAAAGAAAAACAATCTCCTATTCCTCTTCCTTTGTGCGAGGCACTCAGTTCGCCCTCTCCATAACCGTTTGCGTAAGTGCTGATGAGGGTTGCACTGCTGGTATCAAGGTCCGTATCAATCAGAATAAATGCCGAACCGTCGTTGTAAGCGGCGAGCCAGCAGGGTAGCCGGATCAAGGCTCGTTCCTGGTTCAGGGGATAGATCTGGCCATCTTCCTGATTCTCATATGCGCTGGGACAGACATCTTCATTGACGTGTTGTTTCAGCCAAGCCCTTATGCTCTGTAGCTCAGGCTTGGTGAGTGGGCGAGATAGGTTGTCTGCGGCAACGGCACCTGCATGGATCACGGGGGCCACCAAGGCCGGGGGAATAGTTGTGGTGGGTAACGAGCCCTGTTTGGTCAGGGCTGTACTGGTATTGAGACGGCCTTGGAACTCATCCATTTTGAGAAAAATGGCATAGGCACCGGCACCGGATAACGGTTCTTGGTGCTTGCTCCATTCAAATACCACCTTGCCAGTCCCTTTGAT
The DNA here is from genome assembly GCF_040908115.1 of Aeromonas sp. R7-1. Taxonomy (NCBI): domain Bacteria; kingdom Pseudomonadati; phylum Pseudomonadota; class Gammaproteobacteria; order Aeromonadales; family Aeromonadaceae; genus Aeromonas; species Aeromonas sp. R7-1. Next base: position 32,236 of record NZ_JBFODD010000040.1, read on the forward strand.
TGCTCGGACGAGCGCTGCAGTTTGGGGCTGGGTGAACGGAGTCCGCTCTTTTACGATGCCGAGCACCTCGCCATTGATGCGCAGTGTGATCAAACCATCAGCGGGGGCCGCCGGAGCCCGCTGATCAACCTCTGCGATGGCAAGCTCGGCATGCAGTGTGCCCTTGGCGCCAGCCTCTCGGGTGAGCAGAACCGAAAGTCCACCCAATTCCGCGCTGTAACCTGCCGCTCGGCATGTGCGCGTGTTGTCACAGGCCAGTTCCCAGTCCTTGTGTTGAAAAGAGAGCCCTTCAGTAAACGAGCCGAGTGCAGAGGCCAATAGTGTTGTGATGAACATTAGAGGTTTCCAGAAGCATTGGGACGGTCAGGATAGCATTCTGGAAGGTTCAAATTGAATCTTGTTTTGGGTTGACTGAGCTGTGCCGAGTGGCGTACCCCTTTGATCCGATTAGAAACTCATCGCCAATCCGATGGAGTAGCCGCTGGTACTGTTGCTGAACATATAGCGGGCCACCAGCCGGGTGCGGGTGATGAAAATGTCGTACTTGCTGCTGTCGAGTTCGAGGCCAAGTCCCAGAGAGTTGAGGCTGTTGAAACCGAGCAGCCCCCGTTGCTGCCCCAGGTATTCGGTTCTGGCCCCTTCCAGCACGTAGCGAAGGGGCCTGTCCAGCAGGGTCCAGTCCCACAGGGGGGCGCGGCGGCGCAGGTAAAGCCCGAGGTTTTCCGCATCGGCCTGACCGCTGACGCTCTCGGCGGTGCCGGTGAAGCTTTGCAGATGCTGGTAGGAGTAGCGCAGTTCGGCATCGATGTCCTGGGCGGCGGAGAAGAGTTCATAGTCCAGCATCAATGAGCCACCGAGGCCGTAGACATTGAGGGTGCCGCCGTCGAGGAAGTCCAGATTCTTGCCGCTCCTGTGCTCGAGCAGGGCGGCCCCGATGCGAAGGTCGCTGGCCACCGTGCCCAGGGTGACATTGGCGATGGGCCGCAGCACCAGATTGCCACCAAAGCGATCCCGGTGGACCCCGACATCCCAGCCGATGCCGCCGGTGGCGCTCAGGCTGTTCCATTTGGTGGGAATGGTGCGGGTCTCGTTGCCATCGGTGAACACGAACTGGGGATCGTAGCGGCTGTAGCCCAGGGTGCCCTCCAGATAGAGGGGAACATCCTCGCTCAGGGTAGCGCCACCCCCGAGCTGGGTGATGGTGAGGGCAGAGGTGTCGTTGGTGCCGCTGCCGATATTCAGGTTGCTGGCGGTGATATCCGGCACCACGGCGTAGCTCATCAGGGAGACGACGGCGTTGGCGCGCTGTTGAACCAGGCTCTCGTCGCTGGCGCGGGCCTTTGTCACAAGACCGGCAGAGACGCCGGCAATAACCGCCAGCAAGGAAAGTGTGTGAGAAGAGAGCTGTCTTGCCATACCTGGCTCCATGAGTAGCCCGTCCATCGGGGCATGTTCACACTGTAACGGGTTTCATCTGGCTTGGCAGCCTGGCAAGGGCCGACCCGTCCTGTTTTGGGGGGTGCGCATTGGCCTGATGGGCCAAGCTGTCCTCGCTTTGGCGGGGGCAGGGGGCCGCGAGAAGGGTGAACCGCTGGGCAGAAATCACAGACATTAATTTATTGTTCAGTTCCCCGGGTGTATAAGAGGCCTCCCATACGAACATTGGGGTGGTAGCAGGGATGGATTACCAGACGGGGCCTTCGGGTCATCATGACGAATGCGCATTACGTTGATGGGAGTCACACCAGATGCAGGACATGCTGCTTGCCATATGGCATCAGGATTTTGATCAGCTTATACAAATGCAGGCAATCGGTCTGCTCGTCACCTGTCTGGTGGTGATCCTCTTCCTTGAATCGAGCTTCGTCTTTCTGCCCCTGCCCGGTGACAGCCTGGTGCTGCTGGCGGGCGGTCTGGTGGGCATGGGGGTGCTGGGGCCCGAGGTGACCTTGCTCTATCTGCCGCTCGCGGCCGGGATAGGGAGCGTGCTCGCCTACTGGCAGGGGCAGGCACTGCATGGCACCCGTTTCATGGGCCATGTGGAGCGAATGATCCCGGAAGGGAGCCTGCCCAGGGCCTCCCGACTGCTGGATCGTTACGGCTTCTGGGCCATGTTCGTGTCCCGTTTCATCCCCTTCGTGAGAGTGTTGACCCCCATGTTGATGGGAGTCTCCCGCCTGCACCTGCTGCGGGTGGCCGTGGCGAGTTTTGCCAGCGCCTTCCTCTGGTCCCTGGTATTGAGCATGGTCGGCAAGATGGTGATGGCGACCCCGGTCTTTGCCCATCATCAGGAGCTGCTGACCAAGTGCCTGCTCGTCACCTCTTTCGGGCTGTTCGTCATCGCGGTGGCGGCCATCGGCATGCGGCTGCTCAAGCGTCCGAGCAAGCGGGTGCGCTGATCTCACTGCCCGGGCTGCGCCTGCTGCCGCGTCTGGCGGGCGCAGCCCCCGGAAAAATACAAGCCATTTGAGGCGGCATTCCTGTCGCCTATCTGTTACACTTCGCGCCCGCCATTTTCCGGCTCATCTTCTGATCTGATGTCAGACCCAGCCGTCCTTGGCTCCACGCCTCGCCGATGCCAGGCCACACGCCGGCCCAGGCCACCCACGCCAACTACAGCTCCGCTGGAACACAGGAACCCAACATGAGATTTGAATCGTTCGATTTTGCCCCCGAGATTTTGCGCGCCATCTCAGATTGCGGTTATCAGGAGATGACCCCTGTGCAGAGCCAGGCCATCCCGGCCATTCGCCGTGGCCGCGATGTGCTGGCCAGTGCCCAGACCGGTACCGGCAAGACAGCCGCCTTTGCGTTGCCCATCCTGCAACGTCTGGTAGACAACCCGGCGCCGGTGCAGCCTTCCAATGCCCGCGTGCTGATCCTGACCCCGACCCGCGAGCTGGCAGCCCAGGTGGCGAGCAATATCAACGATTTCGCCAAGTATCTTGATATTACTACCCTCACCATCGTGGGTGGCGGCAAACAGGATGTGCAGGCCAAGAAGCTCAAAGCGGGCGCACACATCATAGTGGCCACCCCTGGCCGTCTGCTCGAGCACCTCACCGCCTGCAACCTGAGCCTCTCCGGGGTCGAGACTCTGGTGCTGGACGAGGCGGATCGCATCCTCGACATGGGCTTTAGCGCCGATGTGCAGCAGATCCTGCAGGCGGTCAACAAGACCCGCCAGAACCTGCTCTTCTCCGCCACCTTCTCCGAGGCGGTAAAAAAGCTGGCCAACCTCATGCTGGACAAACCCCAGGTGGTGGCCGTCGACAAGCAGAACTCCACTGCCGACACCGTGAGCCACACCGTTTATCCGGTGGAACAGAAGCGCAAACGCGAGCTGCTCTCCGAGCTTATCGGCAAGCAGAACTGGCAGCAGGTGCTGGTGTTTGCCAGCACCCGCGAGAGCTGCGATGAACTGGTGGAGGAGCTCAACCTCGACGGCATCAAGTCTGCCGTGGTGCACGGTGACAAGGCCCAGGGGAGCCGTCGCCGCGCCTTGCGTGAATTCACCGAAGGCAAGCTGCGGGTGCTGGTGGCCACCGAGGTGGCCGCCCGCGGCCTGGACATTCCGAGCCTGGAATACGTGGTCAACTATGATCTGCCGTTCCTCGCGGAAGATTACGTGCACCGTATCGGCCGAACCGGTCGCGCTGGCAAGAGCGGCATGGCCATCTCCTTCGTCAGTCGCGAGGAGGAGCGCACCCTGCTGGAGATCGAGGCCCTCATCGGCCAGAAGATCCGCCGCATCATGGTGCCGGGTTACGAGGTGAGCAGCCGTGACGACCTCATCAAGCAGTTGCAGGAGCGCCGCCGCTTCGGCAAGCGCCCGCAGCGTGAAGACAATGCCGCCGCCCAGGCCATGGCCGAGGCGAAACTGCAAGGCCAGCGCCTCAAGCGTCTGGCGGCGGCCAAGAAGCCCCGTCAGCCGAAATAAGGCAACGTCGCACCCTCCCGGTCGGGGAGGGGCGTTTACTCTCCAAAGGCGCCACTGGCGCCTTTGTGCTGTCGATGACGCGGCCCCTTGGCCGCCCCGTTTCAGAGGATCCGAGATGACCCTTCCTGCTTACAATCAGGCCCTGCTCGAGATGGCCCGCCAGAGCCTGGCGGAGCTGGAGCGCACCGCCGCCCAGAAGACGGGCAAACGCACCCCCGCCCAGGAGAGCCACTTTCTCTGTACCTGGATGGCGGATTCTCTCAAGGAGAAACGCTTCTCCCGGCTGGTGATGGAGGATCTCAAGACCTGGGTGCAACTGGGGCGGACGCTGGGGGCGGGGGCCGATCTCAAGGGGCTGCTTGAGCGGGTGCAGCGCCAGTATGAGCGCGCCATGCATGAGCCGGTACAGCTGGGGACGCGCCTGGCCGATCTGCTTTTGGCGCTGGAGGGGGCGGGCTGGCTGGTGTTCACCGACAGCGAACTGAACACCCGGCAGCGGCTGCTGAGCCAGGGGCAATCCAGCCTGATCATCTCTGCCAGCGAGTATCAGGGCCATATCGAGGGAGGTGAGCTGGTCAAGCCCCTCACCCTCTATGTGCGCGGGGACGAGCAGGTACTGGCCGAGGCGGCATTTGCCCGGGGCCTGCTGCTGAGCCAGGGCAACAAGAAAACCACCCTGGTCAAGCACCACAAGGCCTATCGGCTGATGCCGGGCAACGCGCAGCCGGCCCTGGCGCTGCTGGCCTCCTGACCCCGCCTTCTCATCCCGTCACCCGGCCCTGCGCCGGGTTTTTTTATGGCAAATACGCCACACGGGGTTGCCTGCACGCCCAGGGCCGGGCGGGCAATCTTTGTCGCAGCCAAGGGGCTCCCCCTCTGATGGGGGGCGTCCCCCATATGGAGGGATGGTGGGGTGGTGCTTCTGCTCTAGGGTGGATGGGCCCCAAAGAGGGCCTTAAAGGAAGCAGACCGCCTGACAAGGCGACACTCAATGAATGAGGAAACATGATGAAAGCGACTCCAATTGCCCTGTTGCTGGCCGGCGTGCTGGCGTCCCCGCTCTGCGCCGCCGGACTCGATGCCCGGCTCACCCTGATGGAGGGCAGCACAGACGATGTGCGCGTCAACCTGACCCTGACCAACACCGGGGAGAAGCCGGTTCGTCTGCTCAAATGGCAACTGCCGGGCAGCGAGGATGCTCCCCTGTTCCAGGTGGAGCGTGACGGCCAGCCGGTGGATTACGAAGGGGCCCTGATCAAGCGGGCCGCCCCGAGTGACAAGGACTACCAACTGCTCAAGGCGGGCCAGAGCTTGACAGTGCAGGCGGAGGTCTCCGGTCTCTACGACATGAGTGCCCAGGGCCAGTACAGCATCCGTTACCTGCTGCCGACCGTGGCACAGGAGGGGAAAGCGGCCAAGGCCAAACAGGCCCAGGCGAGCGAGTCCAATGCCGTGACCCTCTGGGTGGACGGGGTGAGCGACGAGCGGGTGCTGGCCAAGGCGGCGGTGGCCGAGCCCCAGGCGGTGAGCGCCTCGGTCAGCTTCAGCGGCCGTTGCACCAACACCCAGAAGAGCGACATCCTGGCGGCGCTCGATGCCGCGAGTGGCATCGCCAACAACTCCAGCAGCTACCTCGCGGTGGACAAGCCGAATGGGCAGCGCTACCGCAGCTGGTTTGGCGCCTATGACGCCACCCGCTGGAACCAGGCCGAGACCAACTTCAGCAAGATCAAGGATGCCATCGACAACAAGCCGCTCACCTTCGACTGCGGTTGCAAGCAGAGCTACTTTGCCTATGTCTATCCGGACCAGCCCTACAAGGTCTATCTGTGCAAGAGCTTCTGGACTGCGCCGGTCACCGGGACCGATTCCCGCGCCGGCACCATTGTCCACGAGCTGAGCCACTTCAACGTGGTGGCGGGCACCGACGATCTGGGATACGGTCAGGCCAATGCGCGCAATCTGGCGAGCACGGATCCCCAGAAGGCCCTGAACAATGCCGACAACCACGAATATTTCGCCGAGAATACTCCGAGCGAAAATTGAGTTGCAAACAGGGGCCGGATGGCCCCTTTTTTGACGGAGGCACCATGATGACACTCTTGCTCACCACCCTGGCACTGGCGCCCTTGCAGTGCGAGCTGTCGGTCAGCGCAGAGAGCGGGGTGAACGAACCCCTGCCCCTGGTGATGACCCTGACCAACCGGGGGGAGACGCCTCTCGAGGTATTGACCTGGTTCACCCCCTTCGAGGGGTGGTTTGCCGATGCCATCGACCTGACCCGCGATGGGGAGCCGCTGGACTATCGAGGGCCGCTTGCCAAGCGAGGTACCCCCGGGGACGGCGACTTCCTGCACCTGGGGGCGGGGGAGCAGAGCCAGGCCGATGCGGATCTGGCGCAGGCCTACGATCTGTCCCAACCGGGCCGCTACCGGCTCAGCTATCGTGCCCAGCCCCTGACGCTGACCAAGGGCGTGGCGCCCAGCTGCCCCGCCGTCGACTTTACCCGGGTGGCCCCCTAGGCGATCTGCGGCTTGCCCTTGGTATCCAGCAGCCCGACGGCGCGAGGGGCCACCGCCAGACCGCGTGACGATTGGCTTTCCCGCCAGCAGCAGTGCACCAGCGTGATCACATGGTCATCCAGGGTATCGTCTTTATCCGGATGATACAGGGGATGGGCCACCGAGTGGGTCGATAGCAAAATGATGAACATGAGGGGCGGTCCAGCCATGCCATGCACCGGGCCGACTCGTTTACACAGTCAAGGAGGAGACATGGCACTGGAACAACTGAAACGAGAGCTGGAGCGCTTTGGCGAGCAGAATGACGGAGCGCAACACTCTCGTGGCAGCAAGATGCTCAACATTACCCGCGACACCGGCGAACTGCTGGCGATGCTGGTGCAGACGAGGGGGGCGCAGGCTGTGCTGGAGATCGGCACCTCCAACGGTTACTCCACCCTCTGGCTGGCCGAGGCAGTAAAACGGCTGGGGGGCCGGGTCACCACCATCGAGCTGGACGAGGGCAAACGGACCATGGCGGCCGCCAACTTTGAGCGGGCCGGGCTCGCTCCCTGGATTGAGCAGTTGGCGGGCGAAGCAGGCACGCTGCTGCCCACCCTGCCGACGGCGGGCTATCAGCTCATTTTTCTGGACTCCGATCGCCTGCACTATCAGGCCTGGTGGCCCGAGATCCAGCGCCTGCTTGCCCCCCGCGGTCTGCTGGTGGTGGACAATGCCATCTCCCATGAAGACGAGATGAGGGAGTGGATGGCACAGGTGCGGCGTGACCCCGATTTCCTGACTTCCCTGGTGCCGGTGGGCAAGGGGGAGTGGCTGGTGGTGCGGTTGTAGGGGAACGGCATGGAAAACAGGACCATGGAACCAAAAACCGTGGTGCAGACCACTGGCAGGCCATACAGAGCAGCGGTTTCGTCAGGGCCCCCAGGTGGCTGAGCGATGACTTCCTCTGTGACTGGCCAGCGTCGGGGGAGCGGCGCGAGGGGCGGGTCAACTTCGTCGAGATCCATCGGCGCTACCCGGCGGCCGGGCCCTGGAATGTCGACATCGTCCGCCTGCCGGAGCAGGGCGGGAGGTGGTGACCGAAGGGGTGATCACCGACGGTGACGTCAAGGCGCGCGCCATCGCGCCTTTACCTTCCACGTGGTGCGTGGCAATCCCATTTGCCATCAGACCGAATGTTGGCCCGATTGATACGTTGTGTCGTGATTGGGCCACTGCCATCCCGCGGGAGCTGCAACCCGCCTGATATGGTTTCCGCTGACGGAGCGCCGCCAGCGGGGCAATTCCTCGGCCAGCCCGGCCATTATTTATTCGTTATCCATTATTTCGCTAAATATCCCCGTATTTCATGGTTGGGTCATGCCATGAGCCACGTTAAGTTTCATCCATACCGCCAGCAAGCACTATGAAGGTTATCTCTGCCGATAATTAATTTAAATTAAACATGATAACCGGCTGGTTTTATTTTGTGGTGGTTGGCAAGCGCTCTGGATGTTCATAAATATAACGAGGTGAATAATGAAAAAACGGCACTTCCTGTTTTTAATGGCGGCACTTCCGCTGGCACTGATGACATCGGTACAGGCACAGTCAAGCCTGGCCGAGATCCAGCGGGCCGGAGTGATCAAGATCGGCACCGAAGGGACCTATCCTCCCTTCACCTACCACGACAAGAGCGGCAAGCTGGTGGGTTTTGACGTGGAGATAGGCGAGCTGATTGCAAGCGGTCTGGGCGTGAAGCCGCAGTTCGTCGAGGGCATGTGGGACGGGCTCATCGCCGGGGTGGACGCCAAGCGCTACGACCTGGTGCTCAACGAAGTGGCCATCACCCCTGAGCGGCTGAAAAAATATGATTTTTCAGATCCCTACATCACCTCCAAGGCGGTGATCGTGGTGCACAGCGACAACCAAAGCATCAAGAGTTTTGCCGATCTGAAGGGCAAGAAATCCTCCCAGTCCCTGACCAGCAACTTCGCCCAGCTGGCGAAATCATCGGGCGCCGAGGTGGTGGCCACCGAGGGATTCAACCAGTCACTCGAACTGGTGCTGACCGGGCGGGTGGATGCCACCATCAACGACAGCCTCTCCTTCCTCGACTTCAAGAAACAGAAGCCGGACGCCAAATTGAAGGTGGCGGCCAGCGAGGCCAAGGGGGATCAATCAGCCGCCCTGCTCGCCAAGGGGCAACCCGAGTTGCTGGCTGCCATCAATCAGGCGCTGCGCAATGCCAAGCAGGATGGCGAATATCAGAAAATATCGCAGAAATATTTCGGCACCGACGTCTCGCAATAATATCGTGGCAACATAATAACAACTGAGGATATTAACGTGCCGGCCTGGTTGCAGTTAATGATCGACTCTTTTTGGCCCCTGCTCAGTGCGGGGCTTATTTTTACTGTGCCACTCACTCTGATTACCTTCGTGCTGGGAATCGTGCTCGGCTTGTCGGTGGCGCTGGCCAGATTATATGGTCCGGCCCCGCTGGTGATGCTGGTCCGCTTCTATGTCTGGCTTATTCGGGGCACGCCGCTGCTGGTGCAGCTGTTTCTGATCTTTTACGGTCTGCCGAGCGCCGGCATCGTGCTGGACGCCTTCACCGCCGCCGTCATCGGTTTCACCCTCAACATCGGTGCCTACAGCTCGGAGATCATTCGTGCCACCCTGGCGGCCATCCCCAAGGGGCAGTGGGAGGCGGCCTACTCCATCGGCATGAACTGGACCCAGGTGATGTGGCGGGTGATCCTGCCGCAGGCGGCGCGCATCGCGGTGCCACCGCTCTCCAACACCTTCATCTCCCTGGTCAAAGACACGTCGCTGGCGGCGGCGGTGACCGTGCCCGAGCTGTTTCAGGCGGCCCAGCGCCTCGCCTCCGTCACCTATGAGCCGCTCATTCTCTATATCGAGACGGCCCTCATCTACCTGATGTTCAGCTCGGTGCTATCCACCCTGCAAGACAGGCTGGAGCAGCGACTGGCTCACAAAGAGACCCGGGAGGTCGCCCTATGATCCGCTTGAGTGGCATCGAGAAACAGTTTGCGGGGCAGCGCGTGTTGAAAGGGGTGGGGCTGGCGATGGCCGCGGGCAGCGTCACCGCCCTGATCGGTCCCTCCGGCAGCGGCAAGAGTACCCTGCTGCGCTGCGTGAACCTGCTGGAGCGGCCCGATGCAGGCCAGCTGGTGCTGGGGGGCTGCGAGCTCGACTTTACCCGGCATCTGTCACGGCAAAGCGTGCTGGCCCTGCGCCAGCAGACCGGCATGGTGTTCCAGAATTTCCAGCTGTTCCCGCACATGACGGTGCTGGAGAACGTGATGGAAGGGTTGGTGACCGTGTTGAAGTGGCCCAGGGAGAGGGCAGTGGCGCGCGCCCTGCAACTGCTCGACAAGGTGGGGCTCAGGCACAAGGCCGAGGCGGTGCCTGCCACCCTCTCCGGCGGTCAGCAGCAGCGGGTCGCCATTGCCCGGGCGCTGGCGCCATCTCCCAAGGTGCTGCTCTGTGACGAGCCTACCTCGGCACTGGATCCCGAGCTTGCCCAGGAGGTGGTGAACGTGCTGCGCCAGCTGGCCAGTGAGGGGACCACCATGCTGATCGCCACCCATGACTTGCGTCTTGCAGCCCAGATTGCGCAGCAGGTGATCTTCCTGGAGGCCGGGGAGGTGGTGGAGGCGGGCAGTGCGCGTCAGATGTTCACCACCCCCAAGCGGGCACGTACCTTCGAATACATCTCCACCCTCACCGAACGGCTGCCGGAGAGCTGGAGTATCTAGCCGGTTCTGGCGGATTGAGAGCGAGATAAAAAAAACAGCCCCGCAGGAGCGGGGCTGTTTGCATGGCTGCTTGGTTATAACGGCAGATCACACGGCCAGGTAGTCCATGATCCCTTCGGCCGCCTTGCGACCCTCGTAAATGGCGGTCACCACCAGATCCGAGCCGCGCACCGCGTCACCACCGGCGAACACCTTGGGGTTGCTGGTCTGGAAGGCGTACTCGGCCTTCTCGGGCGCCTTGATGCGATCCCGGCCGTCGAGCTCGACGCCGTGCTCTGCCATCCAGGGCTGGGGGTTGGGCTGGAAGCCGAACGCCATCACCACCGCATCGGCGGGCAGCACCTGCTCGGAGCCTTCAATGACTACCGGATTGCGGCGGCCATTGGCATCGGGGGCGCCGAGCTCGGTGCTCACCACCTTGATGCCGCAGGTGCGGCCGTGGGCGTCCAGCTCCACGCCGATGGGCTGGAGGTTGAACATGAATTCCACCCCTTCCTCCTGGGCGTTTTTCACCTCCCGCTTGGAGCCCGGCATGTTCTCGGCATCCCGGCGGTAGGCGCAGATCACCCGATCGGCCCCCTGGCGGATGGCGGTGCGCACGCAGTCCATGGCGGTGTCGCCGCCCCCCAGCACCACTACCTGCTTGCCGGCGAAGTCGATGTAATCGGCTTGCGTCTTCTCGAAACCCAGCAAGCGATTGGCGTTGGAGATGAGGTAGGGCAGGGCGTCGTAGACCCCCGGCGCCTCTTCGTTGGCAAAGCCGCCCTTCATGTACTTGTAGGTGCCGACCCCGAGGAAGACCGCATCGAACTCGCCGAGCAGGTCGGCGAAGGTGACGTCACGGCCCACTTCGGTCTCGAGGCGAAACTCCACCCCCATCCCCTCGAAGATCTCGCGGCGGCGCTGCATCACCTCTTTCTCCAGCTTGAAGGAGGGGATACCGAAGGTGAGCAGGCCGCCGATCTCCGGGTACTTGTCGAACACCACAGGGGTGACGCCATTGCGTGCCAGCACGTCGGCACAGGCAAGGCCCGCGGGGCCCGCGCCAATGACGGCGACCCGCTTGCCGGTCTTGACCACCTTGGAGAGATCCGGGCGCCAGCCCATCTCGAACGCCTTGTCGGTGATGTATTTTTCGATGTTGCCGATGGTCACGGCGCCGAATCTGTCGTTGAGGGTGCAGGCACCCTCACACAGTCTGTCTTGTGGGCAAACGCGGCCACACACCTCCGGCAGGCTGTTGGTCTGGTGGGAGAGCTCCACCGCCTCCAGGATGCGTCCCTCGTTGGCCAGCTTCAGCCAGTTGGGGATGTAGTTGTGTACCGGGCACTTCCACTCGCAATAGGGGTTGCCGCAGTCGAGGCAGCGATCCGCCTGCATGCCGACCTGGGCCTGGTTGAAGGGCTCGTAGATCTCCACGAACTGGATCTTGCGGATCTTGAGCGGCTTCTTGGGCGGGTCGACCCGCTGGACATCGATAAACTGGAATACGTTCTGGCTCATAGGGTTCCCTCCTTATTGCGCCTGGATTCTGAGTTCTGCACTGGAACGGCTGGTGTGGCCAAGCAGCGATTTGACGTCGCTGGACTTGGGTTTGATCAGCCTGAACTTGGGCACATAGGAGTCGAAGTTGGCCAGGATCTCCTCGGCACGCGAGCTGCCTGTCTCGTTGAGGTGCGCCGTGATGATACCGCGCAGGTGCTCCTGGTGGATGGCCAGATCCGCCACCTCCAGCAGTTCGACCAGCTCGGGGTTGGTGCGCTTGGCAAAGTTGCCGCACTCGTCGAGCACGTAGGCGAAACCGCCTGTCATGCCCGCCGCGAAGTTGACACCGGTCTTGCCGAGCACGGTGACGATGCCGCCTGTCATGTATTCACAGCCGTTGTCGCCAATCCCCTCGACCACCGCCAAGGCCCCTGAGTTGCGCACCGCGAACCGCTCGCCTGCGGTTCCTGCGGCATAGAGCTTGCCGCCGGTGGCGCCATAGAGGCAGGTGTTGCCGATGATGGCCGCCTCGTGGGATTTGAACGCCACGCCGACGTGGGGTTTGATCACCAGCTTGCCGCCGGTCATCCCCTTGCCCACATAGTCGTTGGCATCCCCGGTGAGGATCATCTCAAGGCCACCGGCGTTCCAGACGCCGAAGCTCTGGCCGGCGGTGCCGTTGAAGTGCACCTTGACCGGATCGGCCGCCATGCCCTGGTTGCCGTGGCGCTTGACGATTTCGCCGGACAGACGCGCACCCACGGAGCGGTCGGTGTTGCGGATGTCGTAGCGGAACTCGCCGCCACTCATGTTTTCCACCGCGTCCAGCAGGTCTTCCACCATCTTGAGGTTCAAGGGCCCCTTATCGAAGGTGGGGTTGTGCTGCTGGCTGAACAGACTGGAGCCTGCCGGTGCAACCGGGGCCGCCAGGATACCGGACAAGTCCAGCTTGGCCTGACGGGCGGTGAGGCCGGGTAGGGCTTCCAGCAGGTCGGTACGACCGATGAGGTCGGTGAGCTGGGTGACGCCAAGCTCGGCCATCAGCTCGCGCGTCTCCTCGGCGATGAACTTGAAGTAGTTCATCACCATCTCCGGCAGGCCGGTGAAGTGTTCGCGGCGCAGCTTCTCATCCTGGGTGGCGACGCCGGTGGCGCAGTTGTTCAGGTGGCAGATACGCAGGTATTTGCAACCGAGTGCCACCATGGGGCCGGTACCGAAACCAAAGCTCTCGGCGCCGAGGATGGCCGCCTTGATGATGTCCAGACCGGTCTTGAGACCGCCATCCACCTGCAGGCGCACCTTGTGGCGCAGGCCGTTGGCCACCAGCGCCTGCTGGGTTTCGGCCAGGCCCAGCTCCCAGGGGGAGCCGGCGTATTTGACCGAGGTGAGCGGGCTGGCGCCGGTGCCGCCGTCGTAGCCGGAGACGGTAATGAAGTCCGCATAGGCCTTGGCCACGCCACAGGCGATGGTGCCGACGCCAGGTTCGGACACCAGTTTCACCGACACCAGGCAGTTCGGGTTGATCTGCTTGATGTCGAAGATGAGCTGGGCCAGATCCTCGATGGAGTAGATGTCGTGGTGCGGCGGCGGGGAGATCAGGGTCACGCCGGGCACCGAGTAGCGCAGCTGGGCGATTTGCGCGGTGACCTTGTCACCGGGCAGCTGGCCCCCTTCACCGGGCTTGGCACCCTGGGCGACTTTTATCTGCACCACGTCCGCGTTCATCAGGTAGTGAGGGGTGACGCCAAAGCGACCGGACGCCACCTGCTTGATGCGAGAGTTCTTCTCGGTACCAAAACGCTTGGGATCTTCACCGCCTTCGCCGGAGTTGCTCTGACCGCCGAGGCGGTTCATGGCGATGGCCAGGGCCTCGTGGGCTTCAGGGCCGAGGGCGCCGATGGACATGGCCGCGGAGTCGAAGCGGGGGAACAGCCTGGCGGCTGGCTCCACCTGATCCAGCGCAACCGGGGTGGTGCCCTGTTTGAGCGACAGCAGATCCCGCAGGGTGGCGACCGGGCGCTCGTTCACCAGACGGGCATACTCCTTGTAATCGGCGTAGTTGCCGGAGCGCACCGCCACTTGCAGGGTCTGAACCACGTCCGGGTTGTAGGTGTGGTACTCGCCACCGTGGACGAATTTCAAGAGGCCGCCCTGGGTCAGCGGCTTGCGGCCGAGCCAGGCCAGACGGGACAGATTGATCTGATCCTGCTGGATGTCGGCAAAGTCGGCACCCTGGATGCGGCTCGATACGCCGCGGAAGCAGAGTTCGACAACAGCCTTGGAGAGGCCCACCGCCTCAAACAGCTGGGAGCAGCGGTAGCTTGCCACCGTGCTGATGCCCATCTTGGACATCACCTTGTAGAGTCCCTTGTTGATGCCGTTGCGGTAGTTGAGCATGGCCTGGCGCAGGCTCATCTTGAGCACGCCTTCCTCTACCTGCTTGGCGAGGGTCTCGTAGGCGAGATAGGGGTAGATGGCGGTGGCGCCAAAGCCCAGCAGCACGGCGAAGTGGTGCGGGTCGCGCACGCTCGCGGTCTCCACCAGGATATTGGCGTCGCAGCGCAGGTTGTTGTCCACCAGGGTACGCTGCACCGCACCCACCGCCATGGCGGCCGGGATGGGGAGGGTATCCGGGCTGATGTCCCGGTCTGACAGGACCAGCAGCACGGCGCCGCTGCGAGCCGCTTCAGCTGCCTCGTGGCAGAGACGCTCAAGGGCAGCCTGCAGCCCCTCTTCGGGCTGGTAGTTGAGGCTCAGCACCGCATGGCGGTAGTGCTCCCCTTCCAGGGCCAGCAACTGATGGAAGTCGGAGTAGAGCAGGATCGGCGACTGGAACAGCACCCGGTGGGCGTGACCGAAGGTCTCGTTGAACACGTTCTGTTCGCGGCCGATACAGGTGGCCAGGGACATGACGTGATTTTCCCGCAGGGGATCGATGGGCGGGTTGGTCACCTGGGCGAACATCTGGCGGAAGTAGTCGTACAGGGTACGCTGGCTGGAGGAGAGCACCGCCATCGGGGTGTCATCCCCCATGGAGCCCACCGCCTCCTGGCCATTCTCGCCGAGCACGCGGATCACCTGATCCAGCTCTTCAAAGGAGTAGCCGAACAGCTTCTGGTAAGTCTTGAGCCGGTCATCCGGGAATTCCCGCGACCCCGTGCTGGCATCGTCCATCTGCTCGAAGGGCACCAGGCGCTTGCAGTGCTTGTCCATCCACTGCTTGTAGGTGTGACGGCTCTTGAGATCGTCATCAATTTCGAAGCTGGTCCAGATCTTGCCGTTGCTGGTATCGACCACGAACAGCTCCCCCGGGCCGACACGGCCCTTCTCCAGCACTTCGTCCGGGGTGTAGTCCCAGGTGCCCACTTCGGAGGCCAGCGTGATGAACTTGTCCTTGGTGATGACGTAACGTGCCGGACGCAGGCCGTTTCTGTCGAGTGCGCAGGTGGCGTAGCGACCGTCGGTCATGACGATGCCGGCCGGGCCGTCCCAAGGCTCCATGTGCATGGAGTTGAAGTCGTAGAAGGCGCGCAGGTCGTCATCCATGTTCGGGTGCTTCTGCCACGCAGGCGGGATCAACAGGCGCATGGCGCGGAACAGGTCCATGCCGCCGGCCAGGAAGAGATCCAGCATGTTGTCGAGGCTGGAGGAGTCCGACCCCGTGGTGTTGACGAAGGGGGCGGCCTCTTGCAGATCCGGGATCAGCGGGGTGGCGAACTTGTAGCTGCGCGCCTTGGCCCACTGGCGGTTGCCGGCAATGGTGTTGATCTCGCCGTTGTGGGCGAGGTAGCGGAACGGCTGCGCCAGCGGCCAGCGCGGGCTGGTGTTGGTGGAGAAACGCTGGTGGAACACGCAAATGGCGGCCTGCATGCGGATGTCGGCCAGATCCAGATAGAAGCGCGGCAAATCCACCGGCATGCACAGTCCCTTGTAGACGGTGACCAGGTTGGAAAGGCTGACCACATAGAAGTAGTCGTCGCTGATGCGTTTCTCGATGCGGCGGCGCACGATATAGAGGCGGCGCTCGAGATCCTTGTCGACCCAGCCCGGGGGCGCGTTGACAAAGACCTGTTCAATACTGGGCAGGGACGCCTTGGCGATGGAACCGAGTACGTTGGTATCGATGGGCACCTTGCGCCAGCCGACCAGACTCAGGGTCTCTCTTTCCAGCTCCTCGTCGATGATGTCGCGAGTTGCCTGGGCCAATACGGGGTCCGGGTTGAGAAACAGCATACCGACCGCGTAGTTGCGGCCCAGGTGCCATCCCTTCTCTTCGGCGACCGCTCTAAAGAAGCTGTCGGGTTTTTGCAGCAACAGGCCGCAGCCGTCGCCGGTCTTGCCATCGGCGGAGATACCGCCGCGGTGCTGCATGCGAGCCAAGGCTGACATCGCGAGACGGACAAGCTTGTGGCTGGCTTCCCCTTCCATGTGGGCCAACAGGCCGAAGCCACAGTTATCCCTCTCCAGCTTTGGATCATATAGTGACATTGCATTTCTCCCTTGCTCGGCCTTCCATCGCACTGTCATCAACAGACTGCATAAATTGCGATTGGCTCTTGTGGTTCCGTCCGCCTGAGGTGGCGAATCTCCAAACTAATGGGATTTTCGGGCAAGGTCAATTGGACATCCCGCTTGTTTGCAATGTTACACCGCCATAACAAAATGTGGGTTTTTGAGACTCAATCAGCATTTTTGTGTATTTATAACTGCTTTTTATTTATTTGTTGGTTTTATATTCTGGTTATGGACGGTTTAGTGGTTGACTGCATGGTGGCGGGAAACTGTAGTAATTTTACAAAGTCATCTCTGGTGTGCTTGGCGGGGATCACATTTCAGGATCCTGCGTCTTGCATTTGTCCATATGCAGACTAAACAGGATTTTTTCAGTAGTTACAGCCGGTTATGGGCGAGAGGTTATGGCACTTTTCTCCAGGTGGCAGGAGTGACAGGTTGTCAAAAGTGACCGTGAATGCTGACTGTTGGGTATTTATCGCATCTAACGTGAATATTTATATGATTTTTGGGTAGAGAGCGGGATTGATCCAGCGCAGCCTGCCCGCCGGGCTGCGTCGCTAGAATGACACCTCATTTCGGAGGTGTCATGCAGTTACACGAACTCATCAATACATTTGGCCAGGATCTCAAGCAGCGCCACGGCCAGAAGATCCACAAGCTCTCCATCCATGGGGCCTTTACCTGCCCCAACCGGGACGGCACCCTGGGCCGGGGTGGCTGCACTTTCTGCAATGTCTCCTCCTTTGCCGACGAGTCGGCCCAGCAACTCTCCGTGGTGCAGCAACTGCTGGCACGCCGGGACGAGGTGACCCGGGCCAGGCGCTATCTGGCCTACTTTCAGGCCTATACCAGCACCTATGCCGAAGTGGAGTACCTTCAGCGCATGTATGAAGAAGCCTTGTCGGTGAGCGACATGGTGGGGCTCTGCGTCGGAACTCGCCCTGATTGTGTACCCGATGCGGTGCTGGATCTGCTGGCAGGTTATCAGGCCCGCGGCTACGAGGTGTGGCTGGAGCTCGGGCTGCAGAGCGCCAACGACAAGACGTTGCAACGCATCAATCGGGGCCACGGCTATGCCGCCTATGTTGACGCTGTAACCAGAGCCCATCTGCGAGGCATCAAGGTGTGTGCCCACCTCATCGTCGGCCTGCCCGGCGAGGCGCCGATGGACAGCCTGGAAACCCTGCACCGTGTCGTGGAGACCGGCGTCGAGGGGATCAAGCTTCACCCACTGCATGTGGTGGAGGGGAGCACTCTTGGCAAGGCGTGGCAGGCGGGACGGCTGGATGTGTTGACGATGGAGCAGTATGTGGCGGCGGCGGTCGCCATGATCCAGTACACGCCTCCCGAGGTGGTCTATCACAGGGTCTCGGCGTCGGCGCGCCGCCCGACCCTGCTGGCCCCCGCCTGGTGCGAGAATCGCTGGAGCGCCATGACCGCCATTGCCGCGGCGCTGGCACGCTCAGGCCCTCAGGGGCACTGCCTGGGACGCCCTTTTTCTCTCCCTTCCACGGGCGAGTGCCAACTCTAATTTCATCAAAAAAACAGTGGGTTATTAGATGAAATTCAGTCTTTGGAGTATAGTTTCGTTCAAGTCACCTTGATAAGATGGTCGGCTTGAAAAAAGATATAGTTATCAATAACTCTTTGCAGTTTGTATACCGGGCGGTGTCTCTTCGAACCGGGTGGCATATTTCTTGGCAACACCAGGTGCCTGGTATGTCCCCTCCGTTTCCGGCATGAAAATCTGTGAGGGAGGCGAGACATGCAGTGTCCCGGCTCTGTGCGCTAATCGGGTTGTGGGTCTGGGTGGCGAGGTCTGTTCTGTTTTTCCGGATCGCCGCCGGGCTTTGGATATTCGGCCCCGAGACAACCTTCTGAATCATGTTTGATGGGATGCTATGCAAGCAGAAACCAGCCATATAGATGAACTGTTGGAGTGCCTGGTCTTTTTGACCCGCTTTTACGGGGTGCCCAACAGTCAGGATGCTCTCACCACCGGCTTGCCACTGGTCTCCGGGCGTCTCAGCACGGCGCTCTTCAGTCGTGCCGCCGAGCGGGGCGGTCTCTCTGCCCGCGAAGTGATCCAGCCCCTTGAACAGATCTCCTCCCTGCTGCTGCCCTGCGTCTTGCAGACGCGCAATGGCGGCGCCTGCATCTTGCTTGAATGGAATGAAGAACGCACCCAGGCGAGGGTCATCTTTCCCCAGGCCGGAGACGCGGCCCAATGGGTCAGTCTTGCCCAGCTGGGTGACGAGTACAATGGTCGTCTGTTCTACGTCAAGCGGCAGTTCAAGTTTGATGAGCGCTCGCCCAAAGTGCTGGAGACCCGTGATGGTCACTGGTTCTGGAGCACCTTGTTCGAGTCCCGCGGTATCTATCGGGATGTGCTGGTGGCCTCGATCCTCATCAACCTGTTTGCCATCGCCAGCCCCCTGTTCACCATGAACGTCTATGACAAGATTGTGCCCAACCTGGCATTCGACTCCCTCTGGGTGCTGGCGGTTGGAGCCATGGTGGTGTTCACCTTCGACTTCGTGATGCGCCAGCTGCGCAGCTACTTCATCGATATTGCAGGCAAGAAATCCGACGTGCTGTTGTCGGCCAAAATCTTTGCCAAGGTGATGGGCATGAAAATGGAGTCCAGGCCTGCGTCGACCGGTGCCTTTGCCAAGCACTTGCAGGAGTTTGAATCGGTGCGCGAGTTTTTCACGTCGGCCACCGTCTCCACCCTGATCGATCTGCCGTTTGCCATCTTCTTCCTCTTCATCATCTGGATTTTCGCCGGTGTCATGGTGGTGGTGCCCATCATCGCCATCCTGATCCTGGTGGCCTACAGCTTCTACATTCAGGCACCGCTGAAGCAATCCATCGAGGAGGGCTCCCGGCTCGCCTCCCAGAAGAACGCCAATCTGATCGAAAGCATCTCGGGCCTTGAGACCGTGAAGATTTTCGGGGCCGAGAGCATGTTCCAGCACCGCTGGGAGCAGGCGGTGTCCCACATCTCGACCTGGGGCGTGCAGACCCGGCGCATCACCAACTCCATGTCTTCTCTGGCGAGCTACATCCAGCAGGTGGTGACAGTGGGACTGGTGATCGTCGGTGTTTACCAGATCTCGGAAGGGTTGGTGACCATGGGGGGCATGATAGCGGCCGTGATGCTGTCGAGCCGGGCCATCGCCCCCATGGTGCAGCTCTCGGTACTCTCCACCCGCTACAACCAGGCCAAGTCGGCGCTCGAAATCCTGGAGAAGATCATGATGACGCCGGGTGAGCAGGAGGAGGGCAGGCAGTACATCCACCATCCGGTCATCCAGGGGCGCATCGAGTTTGAAAATGTCTCCTTCAAGTATCCGGGCATGGAGAGCAGCACCCTGCACAACATCAACCTGCGCATCGAGCCGGGTGAGAAGGTGGCCATCATCGGGCGGATCGGTGCGGGTAAAACCACGCTGGAGAAATTGCTGATGGGTCTCTACCGTCCGACTGACGGTCTGGTGCGTCTGGACGGCTTTGAGCTGGACCAACTGCCGCCGACCATCATTCGCCGCAACATCGGCTGCGTGCCGCAAGATGTGACCCTCTTCTTTGGTTCCGTGCGGGACAATATCATGCTGGGTAATCCCCTGGTGGACGATGCCCGTGTCTTGCGCGCCGCCAAGCGGGCCGGGGTCACCAACTTTACCAACCGGGATCCCAACGGCCTCGACAGACAGATAGGCGAAGGGGGACGTCAGCTCTCCGGTGGCCAGCGTCAGTCCATCCTGCTGGCTCGCGCCCTGCTCAACGATCCCCCCATTTTGGTGATGGACGAGCCGACCTCCAACATGGACAACCAGTCAGAGATGCACGTGAAGCAGGAGCTGGCGCGGCTCGGCCCCGAAACCACCCTTATCCTCATCACCCACAAGACCTCCATGCTGGATGTCGCTTCCCGGGTCATCGTCGTGGAGCAGGGGAAGATAGTGGCGGACGGTCCCAAAGAGGTGGTGTTGCAGCAATTGAAGGAAGGCAAGGTGCGGGTGCAGGAGACGGCGAATGGCTAACCACTGGTTCAAGAAAACGCCCTCAGATACGGTCTTGCCTGCACCCGAGCATCTCGAGTACGTGGATGACGGCGCCGCCGCCGTGCTGCTGACGACACCCACCCGTGCCAGAGTCCTGCTGTGGGCCTGCTTCCTGTTTTTTGTCAGCGCCATCGTCTGGGCAGCCTGGGCAGAGCTGGATGAAGTGACAGTCGGCCAGGGCAAGGTGATACCGTCGCGCCAGTTGCAGGTGATCCAGAACCTGGAAGGGGGGATCGTCAAGGAGATCTTCGTCAAGGAGGGGGACATCGTCGAGAAGGGACAGCCACTGCTGCGCATCGACGATACCCGCTTCAAGTCGGATTTTCGCGAACGGGAGCAGGAGCTGGTCACCCTCAAGGGGGATATCGCCCGCCTGCGCGCCGAAATTCGCAGCGTGGTAGTCAAGAACGAGCCCAATCTGGGCTGGCGTGAACAGGTTGCCATCGACAAACAGGCCATCGAGTTCCCCGAAGGGTACGAGAATGTCTTTGCCGAATATGCCGCCCGTGAAAGATCGGTGCAGGAGGCGCGGTTAAACAACCTCAAGAACCAGCTCTACATCCTGGGACAGCAGATCGAGCAGAAAGAGCAGGAGACCATAGAGCTCAATGCCAAGATCCGGACCGTAGGTCGCAGCGTTGATTTGGCTCGTCAGGAGCTGAACATCAGCCGTCCTCTCGCAAAAGAGGGTATAGTTCCTCAAGTGGAGCTAATTAAACTGGAGCGGCAGGTCAACGAAATGCAAGGGGAGCTGGAGGCGAACCGCCTGCTGGTGCCCAAGCTCAACTCGGTACTGCGGGAGACCATCTCGAAGCGAAATGATATCGCCCTGAAATTCCGGGCGGACTCCCAGACCGAGCTGAACGAACGTCAAGGCAAGTTGAGCCAGTTGTCGGAGGGCCAGGTCGGCCTCAGGGACAGAGTCGATCGTACCAGTGTGATCGCGCCTCTCAAGGGGACCATCAAGAAGCTCAAGATTAATACGCTGGGTGGGGTCGTTCAGCCGGGCATGGACCTGATGGAGATAGTGCCGCTGGAAGATACCCTGCTGGTTGAAGCCAAGGTGTCGCCCAAGGACATCGCGTTCCTCAGACCCGGACTGGAGGCCGTGGTCAAGATAACTGCCTATGATTTCACTATTTATGGAGGTTTACATGGCAAGGTTGAACAGATAAGTGCCGACTCAATCCAGGATGAGGAGGGCAATTCCTTCTATCTGGTGCGAGTACGAACCGAGAAGAGTTATCTGGGCGATGAGCTTAACGCACTTCCCATCATCCCCGGTATGTTAGCCAGTGCAGATATTATTACTGGTAAAAAAAGTGTCCTAGACTACTTGCTGAAACCCATCTTGAGGGCTAAGCAGTCGGCACTGAGAGAACGATAAGCCAACAATCTAAAAACAACATGACTGGAGATACCATGAAGAAGACGATTGTTGCCATGCTGGTTAGTGGCACCATACTGTTCCCGGGCCTGAGCCAGGCACAGACGCTGGAACAGTCAGTGGCGCAGTCACTGGCTACCCATCCGAAAATCAAGGAAGCTTTTGATCTCTATCAGGCACGACTGTATCAGCATGATGGAGCCAAGGGCGGCTATTACCCCACCATTGATCTGCGTGGTGGCGTCGGTTACGAGAAGACTGACAGTCCCTCGACCCGTGCCGCAGGTCCGAATTCACAGACGATCGATGACTCCATGACGCGCAAGGAGGCCGGGATCAGCCTTCGCCAGATGCTGTTTGACGGCTTTGATGTCAGCAGCAACGTGGCACGGACCGATGCCGCCGCCCAGGCCCAGCGCCTGGCGATGATCTCCGAGGCGGAGAACACGGCCCTGCGCGTGGCCGAGGTCTATCTCAACATGCTGCGTCAGCAGGAGATCCTGGAGCTGTCCAAGCAGAACCTTGAAACCCACGAGCAGATCCGCAGTGACATCCAGAAACGGACCGACTCCGGTCTAGGGTCGACCGCTGACCAGACCCAGATCGACGGTCGTGTGGCTCGGGCTTACTCCAATCAGGCGGCGGCGGAGAACAACTATCGGGATGCCGAGAGCGAGTTCATCCGTGTCGTCAATGAAGTGCCCAAGGATCTCGTTCAGCCCGTACCGAATACCCAACTCCTGCCCGCAACACTGGAAGATGCTCTGAAGACGGCAACAGAGGTTCACCCGACCCTGCTGTCATCCCTGCAGGACATCGAAGAGGCGAAGTACCAGCATGAAGGCTCCAAGTCCGGGTTCTACCCGAACGTAGCCTTTGAAGTGGATCAGAACTGGAACGAGGACATCGATGCGGTCAAAGGCCGTAACGACGATCTCACCGCCATGGTCCGGATGCGTTACAACCTGTTCCGCGGTGGGTCCGATCTGGCAGAAAGCAAGGCAACCTCAGCCCTCTATTCCCAGGCCAAAGACATTCACATGAATGCCTTCCGTCAGGTGGAAGAGGGGACCCGCCTCGCCTGGAACGCCAAAGAGTCGCTGGCCAAGCAAAAAGTCTTCCTCAAAGAGCACGTGGACGCCAGCTATGACACCGTACAGGCCTACAAGAAGCAATTCGGCCTGGGCCAACGGACCTTGCTGGACGTGCTGAACACGGAGAACGAACTGTTCGAGGCTCGCCGCAGCTACATCACGGCCGAGTACGACTCCCTGTTGGCAGATTATCGTATCCTCAATGCCACCGGTGGTCTGCTCAATGCCCTGAATGTGCAGCAACCGGTTGAATGGCAGGCCAACAACAACTGATGGTCCTGCCACTGATGTCATATCAGGCAAGGGGAATGGCTGCAGCGTGCTGCAGTCATTCTTTTATGCGTCCGGTGGTCAGGGGATGATGGCGGCGTCATGACACAGAAAGAAGTGGCATCGACAGGCTGCAGCCGACGTGATGGGTATCGAGCCCTCGCAGGTGCACGTGCGCCCTGGCGGGTTCGCCTGCTGTGGCTGGTCCTGCTGGCGATCCCCCTGCTGCTCAGCGCCAGCCAGCCACTCTCACCGGAGGATATGAAACTGGTCAAGCGCGCGGAGGAGACCTATGGCCCCAGGGCCGGCAAACGGGTCACCAACTGGCGCACTTTGGCAATGCAGAACAAGGCGGCGGGGCTGACGGATCGGCAGAAGCTGGAGAAGGTGAACCAGTTCTTCAACCAGATGCGTTTCATCGATGACATCAAGTTGTGGCACAAGAAGGATTATTGGGCGACACCGCTGGAATTTCTGGGCGCAGCGGGAGGAGATTGTGAAGACTTCAGCATTTCCAAGTATTTTACCTTGCTGGAACTTGGCATCCCTGATGAAAAAATGCGAATGGTATATGTCAAGGCATTGGATTATAACCAGTTTCATATGGTCGTTGCCTACTATGAGACGCCTGCGGCAGTACCCCTGATTCTGGACAATCTTGTCGGCTCAATTCGCCCGGCGACCCAACGGACGGATTTGTTGCCAATTTACAGTTTTAACGGTAGTCACTTGTGGCTGATGAAAGCGCGTGGTCAAGGGGAACTGGCTGGGCAATCATCCCGCTTGGGATTATGGACAGACTTACGCAATCGCATGACATCGGGGCGATTGGCTCGGCCTGCGGTCAATTTGGATGATTAACCTATGACGCTCTACAGACAACTATTGGCAACCATGCTGCTGCTGTTCGGATTGCTGTTTGCCGCCACCTATTGGGTGCAATTCAATTCGACCCGCAACTACCTGGCGCAGCAGCAGGAGACCACCGTCATCAATACGTCCACCGCACTGGGTCTGGCGCTGACCCCCTATCTGGAGAACGGCGACAAGGTCAGTGCCGAATCCGTGATCAAGGCGGTGTTCGACGGGGGTTACTACAAGCTGGTCCGTCTCGATCTGCTGGCCTCCAAGGATGTCATCGAGCTGGAGAACAGCAGCCATATTGAAGGGGTCCCACAGTGGTTCATTGGGCTGGATCTGTTCCCTGAAGTGGCCAATGAATCGATTTTGACGTCGGGTTGGCTGCAACTGGGCAAGCTGAAGGTCGTCGGCCACCCTGGACAAGCCTACTACGAGCTTTGGAAAGGAATGAGCGAACTGGCCACCTGGTTCCTGGTCGGCTTTCTCGTCACTACTCTCTTGCTGATGCGGGCGCTCAATTATCTGCTCAAACCGCTCAAGCTGATTTGCGATCAGGCGGTTGAAATCGAGCTGCACCATTTCGGCCACGCCATTCCCGAGCCCAAGACCCGCGAGCTGCGGCAAGTGGTACAGGCCATCAATACCCTTTCCAGCAAGCTTGCCGTGCAATTCAAAGAGCAGGCCGACGAGGCCGAGAATCTGCGAGCCCGCGTCTATGTGGATGCCGTCTCCGGGCTTGGCAACCGCTCTTACTTCGTCGGGCAGGTCAATGCCTGGATTGCGGAGGCCGGGCAGGGCGGGGTCATGCTGGTGGCCGTCGACATGCTGGACGATCTCTATCGGGAAGAGGGCTTTGCTGCAAGGGACAACATGGTCAAGTCCATTGCACAGGTGCTCAGGGAACTGCTGGATGGCTGGGATGGCGCGGCGCTGGCCCGGATCTCGGCGACGGAGTATGCCTTGCTCTGCCCCACCGATGATCTGTCTCAGCTCAAGGAGCTGGCGGAGCTCATCAACAGCCGTATCGCCGATCTGGTTGTCAATCCCATGGGAGAAAGCGGTGCGCTGTCCGTCGTCGGCATCGCCGGCCGTGATGGCAATGACGATCTCTCGGCCCTGCTGACGAAGGCGGATAACGCCCTTGGCAAAGCGCGCAATGAGCGGCGCGGTGCCGTCGTGATGGAAGGCGGCAATGAGCAGGGACTGATGGGACGCCTTGCCTGGCGAGACCTGGTGCAGGATGCCATTGCCAGACATCTCTGGCGCTTCAAGGCACAGCCTGCATGTCGCTTCGATGATGGTACCCGCCTGCATGCCGAGTTGTTCGCGGCCATCTCGCGAGATGGAACGGATTACTTCGCAGGGCAGTTCTTGCCTGCGATCGAGCAGTTCAAGATGGGGGCCGAGTTTGACAAGGCGGTGCTGGAAGCCTGCATCCCCTTGTTCAAGCAGCAACCGGAATTGGTGTTGGCAGTCAATATCACGGCGGGTTCTCTCTGTTCGGATGAGTTCCTGACATGGCTCAGAGGCTATCTGTCGCTGAACGTGGAGCTGAAGGAGCGACTGCTGTTCGAGATCCCGGAAGCGGCCATCATGAAACACAAAGAGTATGTGACTCATCTGGTTGAGCTGTTGCGAGAGCACGGCTTCTTGTGGGGGGTCGATCACTATGGCCGGCACTTCCAGTCCCTCGGCTATCTGGAAGAGCTGACCCCCGCTTATGTCAAGGTGGACCACGGGTATACCAGCCAGGTCATGGAACCAGGCGCCGATACCTCCTTCCTGGCGGCTGTCTGTCGGGCTGCCCACAACGCGGGTGTCACGACCATCGCCACCCGGGTGGAAGATAAACGGCAGGTTGAATTGTTGTCCAGTTTGCATATCGATGGTTATCAGGGGTTCGTTCACCCTGCATTTCCACTGGCATAAGCGGTACAACTCGATAGAAAGGGGCCCATTAAGGGCTCTTTTTTATATCTGTTTAGAATATGTACATCATTTTTACGCGACATATAGGTAATATCACTAAAACTCGCGCTGTTACTTAATTGATTTTTATATGTAAAAAATATTCGTTCGATTCGCTGCATCGGATGAAGTCAAAGAGACTCAACCCTGTACATTTTTGCAACGGAAGCAGGACGGGGGCGTATCTAGAGTGTAGGCATCAAGATCTGTCACCCTGGAGCAATGGATATGCGCACCCAAATCATCGACAAAACAGTGGTCGTCTCTTCCGTAGAAGGCAACGTTCAGATCCTGCTTGCCGATGGCAGCAGTCGCCCTCTCCAGCCTGGCGAGATCCTGCAGCCTGGCGCCAGACTCAATATCGCTGATGATGCCAAATTGATGCTGGCGCCCTACGATGACAAACCTGCAGCGGACAATGGTGTCCCGGCAGGGGCAGAGATGCCTCCAGAGGGGCAATCTTCCTCATCGGTTGCCAATCATCAGCAAGGCTCGCCTGAAGTGTCGCCAGAAATTGCGGCGTTGCAACAATCCATCCTTCAAGGGGTTGACCCGACCAAGAACTTCGAAGCCTCTGCTGCCGGTGGGGCACCTGCCGCCGGTGGTGGTGGCGGTATCGGCGGGGTCGCTGGGGCCAGTGGCAATGGTGGTTTTGTTGTCATAGACCGCATCGGGGATGCGACCATAGCCGAGGCCGGATTCGATACCGGCTATGACACGTTGATCGATCAGAATGTGCTGCAGGAAGACGATCTTCTGCCCGAGAATCAGCTCGATGATCAGGATGAGTCTGCAGTCACTCAGGAAGATCAGGCCATCAGTGGCAATGTGCTCGACAACAGCAACAATCCGGATGGTCCCCTTGATTCGTCTGTCATTTCCTATAGCTGGGGCAGCAATCAGGGAATTGCTGCTGGCGTTGAGAGCACGCTGGATGGGATTGGTACGCTGATCATCAATGCCGACGGCTCCTATACCTTTACCCCCGCGCTGAACTACACAGGGCCTGTACCTGCGGTCAACTACACCGTAACGGATGGGGATGATACCAACGACTCCACTCTGACTATCACCATCACCCCTGTAGATGAGCCTGTCTCGCTGAATGGATTGCAGGTCGAGGGTGGTGAGCTTGTCCTTGATGAAGCCGCATTGCCGGATGGCTCAGCCCCCGATGGCGCAGCCTTGACCAAGAGCAGTACCTTTACATTCAATGCGGCAGATGGAGTACAAAGCCTGACGCTGGGAGGTGTGACGCTGATCAGCAATGGCCAGGTCTTGACCACCTTCCCCCAGGGGATCCCCAGTCCTTTGGGAAATCAACTGCTGGTGACCGGCGTCAGCTACAACCCGGTGACAGGGGTTGGCAGCGTGACCTACAGCTACACCCTGAACGATAACGAAACACATAACAAACCTGCAAATGATGGGGCTCTGACGGAGAGCTTCAACGTTGTGTTGACGGACTTCGATGGCGACACGACCAGTGCAGGGCTGGATGTCGTGGTACTGGATGACGTGCCGACGGCGGTAAACGACAGCAATCCGACCACGACGACGGAAAACAACCTGGTCCTCAATGGCAACGTCATCACCAACGACGTGCAGGGGGCGGATGGCGCGGCGGTGACGGCCGCCAACCTGAGCGGGACCTACGGCAGCCTGGTGCTCAATGCCAACGGCACCTACACCTACACCCTCAACCCGAACGACGGTGACTTCAAGGCACTGACCGGGGGCGGGGTGGGCAGCGAAGTGTTCACCTACACCCTGACGGATGCGGACGGAGACGTGAGCACGGCGACCCTGACCCTGACCATCAA
>NZ_JBFODD010000041.1:0-87500 GCF_040908115.1 Aeromonas sp. R7-1
AGAGGGACTCGAACCCTCACACCCGGGGGGCACTAACACCTGAAGCTAGCGCGTCTACCAATTCCGCCACCTTCGCACATCGGGTTATCAGTCTGAATTTACATGCCGTCTGATAAGAGCATGTTGCAGTATGGTGCGAAGAGAGGGACTCGAACCCTCACATCCGTGGGACACTAACACCTGAAGCTAGCGCGTCTACCAATTCCGCCACCTTCGCATCACTGCGGTGGGGGATTCTATAGAGTTTTGGGGGGGCGTCAACAGCCAAAGGGGACTTTTTTCGCTGTTGACGGATAAAGGCGTGCCAAGGGCACAAAACTTCAGCAATCGGCGTCAGACGGTGGCCAGCGCATCCTGATACATCTGTTCGTACTGGATGACGGAGTCTGCCCAGTCGAAGCGGGTGTTCATGGCGTGGTGCTGCACATGGGCAAAACGTGCCGGCTCCTGCAGATAATGGAGCAGGCTGCGGCGCATGGCGTCGAGCAAGGTGCTGGCAGTGGGATCGTTGAAGCAGAAACCGGTCGCGTGCGTCGGGTCGGCATCCCAGTCCACGACGGTATCTTTCAATCCGCCGACAGCCCGCACCAGGGGCAGGGTGCCATAGGCCAGACTGTACATCTGGTTGAGCCCGCATGGCTCGAACAGAGAAGGCATCAGGAAGAAGTCGGCGCCGGCCTCCACCAGGTGGGCCAGACGGTCGTCATAGGCATTGATGAAGGCAAACTTGTCGGGATGCTGCTGGGCAATGCTTTGCAACTGGGCGGCGAGAGAGGGATCACCGGAGCCCACGATCACTACCTGGACCTGATGCTGCAAGAACTTGTCCAGCGCCGGGATGAGCAGGTGTACTCCTTTCTGCTCGGTCAGTCGACACACCATGCCATAGATGGGGAGGTTGCCGACGGGGAGCCCCGTCTCCTGCTGCAGGATGCGCTTGCAGGTGTGTTTGCCATCCAGGTTGTCGGCATCATAGGTGGCGGGCAACAGAGGATCGAAGGCGGGATCCCAGTCCTGATAGTCACAGCCGTTGAGGATGCCACGCAGGTCAGCTGCCCGCTGCTGGAATACGCTGGCCATGCCGTGAGCGCCCAGGTGTGTCAGCAGCTCGCTGGCGTAGTTGGGGCTGACCGCATTGATCTTGTCTGCGTAGAGCACACCGCACTTGAGCAGATTGATGTGACCATAGTCGTAGTTGATGCGCTGCTCGTAGTCGTGGATTTCCGGCACGGCCCAGAACTGCTGGCGATCGAACACGCCCTGAAAGGCCGCGTTGTGAATGCTGATGACCGACCGGGTGCGCTGGAAGAAGGGGTTGTGGGCATGACGGGTTTTCAGCAGCAGCGGCAGCAGACCGGTGTGCCAGTCGTTGCAGTGGGCGATGTCGGGAGCGAAACCCAGCTGTTCGCACGTATGCAGGGCCGCTGCGGCCAGAAAGGCAAAGCGTTCACCGTTGTCGGGATAGGCCTGGTTGTTCTCGGCATAGAGCTGGGGGCGGTCGAAATAGTGCGGGCAATCGAGCAGATAGACGCAGATCCCGTCCAGTTCCAGCTGATGGATGCGATAGCTGATATCACTGCGATCCTGAGGGGTGGGGAGCCAGCGCGAGGCGAGGAGGGTGGCCTCGTCCCGGCGCTTGATGGTCTTGTAGAAGGGCATAATGATGCGCACATCGTGCCCCTGACGGGCTAGATGCTGCGGCAGGGCCTTGGCCACATCTGCCAGGCCCCCGGTCTTCACCAGCCCCTCAACCTCCGAGGCTACAAACAGGATTTTCAGTGGGTTAATAGCCAACTCTTGCTCCCTTAGGTACCACGACGATACCGCCTTCGGATACGGTAAACCGCTCTCTGTCATGGTCCAGATTCTCACCGATCACGGTGCCGGGTGCAATTTCAACGTTTTTGTCGATGATGGCGCGGCGAATGGAGCAACCTTCGCCGATTTTCACATCCCCCAGCAGCACGGATTCACTGATGTGGCTGCAGGGGCCTATGTTGCAGCGAAATCCCAGTATGGATCGCTGGATCTGGCTGCCCTGAATGAAGCAGCCACCGGAAATCAGGGAGTTGGCGATCTTGACCTTGCAGTCGTCGGTATCGATGAAGGTGGCGGGGGGCAGGGGCGGGTAATGAGTGTGCAGCGGCCACTTGCGATTGTAGAGAGAGAAGGGGGCATCGTCGGCCACCAGGTCCATGTGTGCCTGCCAGTAAGAGTCGAGCGTCCCCACATCGCGCCAGTAGACGTTGGGCTTCTCGCCCGGGATCACGTTGGTGCTGTAGTCGTAGACATAGACGGGGGCACGGGGGAACAGGCTGGGAATGATGTCCTTGCCGAAATCGTGACTGGAGTTCTCCTCGGCGGCATCCCGCTTGAGCTCCCGATAGAGGGCCTCGGTCTCGAAGATGTAGTTGCCCATGGAGACCAGGGCCTGGGTGGGGTCGCCGGGGATGTGTTTCGGGTGACGGGGCTTTTCTTCAAAGCCAATCATGCGCCCTTCCTGATCCACCTCGATCACCCCGAAGGCGCTTGCTTCCTCGATGGGCATGCGCAGGGCCGCGACGGTCAGGGCGGCCGCTTTCTGCTTGTGGAAGCTCACCATCTGGCTCACGTCCATCTTGTAGATGTGATCGGAGCCGAAGATGCAGACGTGCTCGGGGTCGGAGATCTCGATGAAGCGCAGGTTCTGGTAAATGGCGTCTGCGGTGCCGTCATACCAGCGTTTGCCCATTCGCATCTGGGCCGGAATGGGGTCGATGAAGCGATCCGTGATGCCGACGATGTTCCAGCCCTTCTTCATGTGCAGATAAAGGGACTGGGACTTGAACTGGGTGAGTACATAGATGCGCAGGAAGTCGGCGTTGACGAAGTTGTTGAGCACGAAGTCGATCAACCGGTAACTGCCGCCAAAGGGTACGGAGGGTTTGCTGCGGGTGGTGGTCAGCGGTTGCAGTCGGGTACCTTCACCGCCTGCCAGTATCATGGTGAGTATGCCTGCCATCGTCGTTCTCTCCCTGAGATCATGATGTTGAAAAGGTTTTCATGTTGCTGCGAAAAAAACACCCCTAAAGGGGTGGTAAACGTTTTCTTGGTACCTTAACAGATCCCGTCTGGCACTCTCTACTTGTTTTATTACAACCGTTGCACTTCTTTAAGCTTTGCTCAGATACACCTTGAATTTGGCATCGCCCGCGATCACCTCGGTCTGTTTGAAGTGCGCATCCAGTATAGGCTGGTATCGCAGGAAGGCATTGGCGACTATGGTCAGGGCGCCATTTGCGGTCAGGTACTCAGGTGCCTTTGCCAGGAAGGTTTCGGTGGCGGCGTAGAAGGTTTTGAGCCCGGCATGGAAGGGGGGATTCGAGACAATCTGTTGGAATGTTTCGGCAATGTCGGAATAGACATCGGAGGCATGGACACGTCCGCTCAGACCGTTGACCGCCAGGGTTCGGCGGCTGGACTCCAGTGCCAGGGCATTGATATCCACCATGGTGACGGCCAGGGCCGGGTTGCGCTTGGCCAGCACGGAACCGATGACGCCGGCGCCGCAGCCAAAGTCGAGCAGCTTGCCCGTCACGGGGGGGAGGCTCGCCAGCAGCATCTGGGTGCCGAGATCCAGGCCGTCTGCACTGAAGACCCCGGGCAGGGCCATGACGGTCAGGGTGGTGTCGCCCGCCTGGCACTCATAGCGACTGAACCAGGCGTCCAGCTCGAAGGGGACGACCGGTTTGTCGAGCGTGCCGTGGTAGAGAGAGCAGCGGCGCGCAGAGTCGCGCTTGATCGGTTTCTCGCCATAAGGTGCCAGCAGCTTGTCTGCTCCGTTGATGCCGCCCCGGTTCTCGCCGGCGAGGAACAGGTCGGCCCCGCTTTCGAGCAGCGGCGTCATCATGGCCAGCAGGTATTGCGCCTCGGCCTTGGCCTTGGGCATCAGCAGCAGCAGGGCATCGAATCGGGGGGCGCCACCCAGCTGGTGATCGAACAGGATGGCGTCTCCCAGAACGGCCTGCTGGGTGCGGTAATAGCAGTAATCCGTGGTGAAGACGGTCAGGCTTTGTGCCAGCTCGGCCAGTTGACGAGGATAATCATCCTCCAGGGCACCGCACACCAACAGCCGCTTGCCGACAAAGAGGGCTTGGTTACGTTCCAGCATCTGACTGACGGCACTGACAGGACGGCTCATTGGGTCTCTCCACGCATTTTTGGGCGGCCATTATACATGGCCGCTTTCGCCTTGACATTTATGCCGTGTTCCCGAAATATGCCCAGACGCCTTATTTACCCAGAGATGATGCAATGCGGTCATGCGTATCGAAACGAAAGCATAAACACAGCCTGACAATCGGGCCTGCTGGCGTGCGCGCGTAACCTCTCATCCCTGAGACGATTCAAGCCCCGGTAGCGACTCCCGTACCGGGGCTTTTTATTGACCAATCCATCTGTTTAGGAGAAGGAAATCCCATGTTTCAAGGTTCGATAGTTGCCCTGATCACCCCATTTCGACAGGGCCAGCTGGACGAGGCCGCACTGGCTCGCCTGGTGGAGTGGCACATAGAGCAGGGAACCCATGGCATAGTGCCGGTCGGCACGACCGGGGAGAGCCCGACCCTGACCCACGATGAGCATTGCCGCGTGGTGGAGCTGGTGGTCAAGCTGGTGGCCGGGCGCATTCCCGTGATCGCAGGTGCAGGCTCCAACAACCCGGTTGAAGCCATTGAATACACCCGCTATGCCGAGCAGATGGGAGCGGATGCCACCCTGCATGTGGCCGGTTACTACAACCGCCCCAATCAGGAAGGGCTCTACCACCACTTCAAGGCGGTGCACGACGCCACCACCAAACCCATCATCGTCTACAACATTCCGCCCCGCGCCATCGTTGACGTGCAGCCGGCGACCCTGGCCCGTCTGGCCGAGTTGCCGCGCATTGCCGGCGTGAAGGATGCCACCGGTGATCTGGCCCGCCCCTGGGTTGAACGCCAGCTCATCAAGAAGCCGTTTGCCTGGCTCTCCGGTGAAGACGCCACCGCCGTGGCCTACAACATCGGTGGTGGCCAGGGTTGCATCTCGGTGACGGCCAACGTGGCCCCCAAGCTGGTGGCCGAGGTGCAGAACCTGGCGCTGGCCGGTGAGTGGCAAGCTGCCCGCGAATTGCAGGACAAGCTCATTCCGCTGCACCAGGCCATGTTCGCCGAGCCAAGCCCCGCAGGGGCCAAGTATGCGGTCTCCCTGCTGGGTCTGTGCAGCGAAGAGTGCCGTCTGCCGGTGATGCCGCTCTCCGAGGCCACCCGCGAGCGCATCCGCAGTGCCATGCAGGCATTGAATCTGTTGTAAAAACTGGGCTCTGGATCTCGCTTTTGATTGCCCGGTCAATTAATGGCCGGGCTTTGCCGATATACTCGCTTGGATACAACCAAGGATGATTTGGCATGGAAGAATGGGATCCGGAGCACTTCACCAGTTTTGAACATCTCTGTGAAGTGACCTTGTCTGCGGTCAGGGAAAAAACAGAGGCTGAACAGATCTATCTGTGGCTGCGTGCTCCGACGCCCCAGCTCTATCACTATCGCCCGGAACAGGGTCTGCTCTGCCTGAGCGCCGACATCCTCTCTTCCCTCGAATTGCCCATCCTCTTCATCGAACGTTCCCTTGCGCTCGGCCAGTTGCTGGTGGAGCCCATCGCGCCGACCCGTGCCATCTGGGAGCGGGAGAGCGTCGAACCCGAGATCCCGCGCCTGCGCGCCAGCTTCCCCCTCAAGCGTCACAAGGGGCTGGAGGCCGTGGTCTATCTGGAAACCCGCCGTCGTCTCGATCGCCTGCCAAGACGCCAGCAGCAGAGCATCCAGCTGCTCATGCATTATCTCGCCGCCGAGCTCGAGAGTCGGCGACTCGCGGGACAGGTGGATCTGGAGCGGGATCAGCGGCTCCACACCCAGGCAGACCTCGTGCGCAGCCAGGCCCTGCAGGACTCCTTCCTCAGCATGCTGCAGGCGCTGCATCAGGTGGGGGTCAAGCTCTCCCGCTGCGAGAGCGAGGATCGTCTGCTGCACGACGCGGTGGCACTGGCCCGCCAGGAGTTGCAGTTCGATCGCATCGCCATCTTCCTGACTGACAGTGAATTCAAGACCATGCACGGTACCTGGGGTACCAACGAGGCGGGTGAGCTCATCGACGAGCGCCATTTCATCAGCCTCATTCCGGATCACCCCACAGTGCAGGAGGCGCTGCGTCGCAAGGACTATGTCCTGGTGCTGGAGGACACGCCTCTCTATTACGAGAAGCAGGAGGTGGGTCGCGGCTGGAACGCCATGGTGTCGCTCTGGGACGGGAGTACCCCCATCGGCTGGATCGCCGCCGACAACCTGCTCTGGCGGCGCCCCCTCAAGGCGTATCAGAGCGAGATCTTCAAGCAGTATGCCGCCGTGCTCTCCCAGTTGCTGATCCGCCAGCGCACCCAGGAGAAGCTTGAGCGCTTCAATCGGGAGCTGGAGCTGAGGGTGCAGGAACGGACCCGGCAACTGGCCGATACCAACCGGGCGCTGGAGGAGGCCAACCGGCGCCTCTCTCTGCTGTCTCTGGAAGATCCCCTGACTGGCATCGCCAACCGCCGCCAATGGGACATCACCATGGAACGGGAGTGGGAGCGGGCTCGCCGCCATCAGGGCGTGCTGGCGGTGCTGATGATCGATGTGGACGAGTTCAAGTCCTACAACGATCACTTCGGCCACGGCAAGGGGGATCAGTGCCTGCAGCGGGTGGCGGCACTGCTGCAGGACACCGAGCGGCGGCGCACCAACCTGGTGGCCCGCTATGGGGGGGAGGAGTTTGTCATCCTGCTGTGTTCACCGCAGCCGGGAGAAGCGGAGCGGCTGGCGGAGCAGATCCACCACGGCCTTGACGCCTTGCAGATTCCCCATCCGGCCTCCCGGGTGGCGGCGACACTCACCGTCAGCATCGGGTTCAGCTATCTGGTCCCGTCATCGGACAAGGAGTGGCAAACCCTGACCGAGCAGGCGGATCAAGCACTCTATCACGCCAAATCCCAAGGGCGGGCCTGTACCCTGGCCTATCGCTGACACCTGCGTGGAGGCTGCCTGCCTGGCATCAGATCCATGCTGATCTGTATACGTGCGGGCTTTCAGATCCACGCCGCCCTGTATAAATGAGGTGGCAAGCGTTTCTCGCCATCTGGCGCATGGCGATGCGCCCGCGCTCTGGCTAGAATGGGGGCCCATTTTTCACAGACAGATCCTGCACCATGACCCTATCCGGATTTCAAGGCCTGGTTTTCGACCTCGACGGCACACTGGTGGACTCCATGCCTTTGCACCTGGCCGCCTGGGAGCACACCGCCCGCGAGTTTGGCTTTCGGTTCGACGCCGACTGGTTTTATGAGCTGGGAGGCATGCCCAGCCGCAAGATAGCCCTGCTGGTGGCCGAAGTGCAGCAGATCGCGCTGGATCCCCTGGTGGTGACACGCTGCAAGACCGAACACTATGTCGCCAACCTGCACAAGGCCACCCCCTTCCCGGCCATGCTGGATCTGGTGGAACGCTATCACGGCCGGATCCCCATGGGCATAGGGACAGGTTCCCCCTGCATCAATGCCGAAGCGGTGCTGCGCAACACTGGGCTGGATCGGTATTTCCCCGTGGTGGTCACCGCCGACGACGTGGAGCTGCACAAACCCCATCCAGACACCTTCCTGCTGGTGGCGCGACGCCTGGGGGTCGAGCCCGGTCAATGTCTGGTGTTCGAGGACACGGGCATAGGCGCACAGGCCGGTGAAGCGGCCGGTATGCAGGTCTGCATGGTCAGAGAGGGAAAACCGGTCGGGTTGACCTACTGAGTAACGAAGACGAGCGGGTCAACAACCTGCTCGGGAGAGAAGCCCCACTCTCATACGGGACAGGCGAAACATGAGAGTGGGGAGCAGATGTCACTGGCTGACGCAGCGACACCGTCAGGATGGGCAGTGGCGAGATTTACTGCTCGCTGCCACCACCCTGGTTGTCGTCATAACGGCTGGGGGCGCCATGGGGGCGCGGCGCCATGGAAACCCGTGGCTTGCGGGCCCGCTGGATGCTGACGGCAGGACGGCCGGAGTGCATGGCAATGGTGGAAATCTTGGCCTTGTAGACCAGTTGCTGATTGCCATGGGCATCGGTCAACAGCACGCTGTACTGGTCAAAACCGCTGATGGTCCCCTCCAGCTTGATGCCGCTCACCAGGAAGATGGCGACCTGGCTACGGTTTTTGCGCAACCAGTTGAGGGCAGAATCTTGCCCGTTCCCGAGGGAGAAGGCCTGCTCGATAGTGGAGTAGCTTGGGGATTCAGTTGTCATAAATTATTGTCCCGCGGAAAAAAAGTGGCGTTTGATTGTGCTAAATGGGCACTGCCTTGTCAAAGTCATTCTCACACCCGGGCAGGATGGACAACGACAGGGCTGGTCGGCAGGGGCCGCTGCTGCAATAATTGGCGGCTCTGGCCCCGTGGCGGGCCTCATGCTGGGGTCTTATCTTGCATCCGGTTTCACACCAACATCCACCCACCTATACCCATGACGCGACCGCCTGCGAAGAGTGTGACCTGCTGGTGCCGGCCACCGAGCTGGCCGTGGGGGAGACGAGCAGTTGTCCGCGCTGCGGGCATACCCTGACTCGTCATCTGCCGGAGCAGGAGCGCAGGCCCATCGCCTATGGCTTTGCGGCCATCATCATGTTCGTGCTCTCCAACGCCTTTACCTTCATGTCGTTCTCGGCCAAGGGGGTGGGGCAGGAGATGACCTTCCTGCAGTGCATCACCACCCTGGTGGATCAAGGCTACCTGTTCCTCGGGGCCGTGCTGAGCATTACCCTGATCGGGTTGCCGCTGGTCTATATCGGCTCCATCATGCTGGTGCTGTGGCGCCTGGACAAGGATCTGCACAGCAAGGCCCTGCGCTCCCTTGGCCGCCTGCTGTGCCGGATCAAGCCCTGGCTGATGGTGGACGTCTTCCTCATCGGCGTGCTCATCTCTCTGGTGAAGCTGATGGGGATGGCCGACATCAAGATGGGGCTGTCGTTCTGGGCCTTTGTTGGCTACACCCTGCTGCTCATCAAGATGATCTCCTCCCTGGATCGGATGTGGCTGTGGCAGCGGCTGTTCGGCCCGACGGCGGCGAGGGAACTGGATCCCGAGGAGAGCGCCCTGTCGTGCGGTCTGGTGGGCTGTCACATCTGCGGCGCCCTGAACGAGCAGGATGCCCATAGTTGCGTTCGCTGCGGGGATCACCTGCACAGCCGCAAGCCGGGTGGTCTGAACCGCACCTGGGCCCTGCTGATCACCTCGGTGATCCTCTATGTTCCAGCCAACCTGTATCCCATCATGGACACCGTGTTCCTGGGGGATGACAGCCCCTCGACCATCATGGGCGGGGTGGTGCTGCTGTGGGCAATGGGCTCCTACCCCATTGCCGCCGTCATCTTCTTCGCAAGCGTGGTGGTGCCGCTGGTGAAGATCCTGGCGCTGCTGTGGCTCTGCTACGTGGTGCAGCGCGGCCAGGGGGCATCTCCCCTCGGCAAGCTCAAACTCTATCGCATGACCGAATTTGTGGGGCGCTGGTCGATGATCGACGTCTTCGTGGTGGCCATCCTGGCCGGTCTCATCCGGCTCGACAATCTGATGACCATCTACCCTGGCCCTGCGGCCGTCGCCTTTGCCGGGGTCGTACTGGTCACCATGGTGGCTGCCATGAGTTTCGATTCCCGCCTGATCTGGGATTTACAACAAGGAGAACGCGAACGTGAGTGAGCGTAAGACAAGGTGGAAACCGGGCTCTGATTTCATGAGTTCGGCTGCCGCTATCTGGATGGTGCCCTTGCTGGCCCTCTTCATCGGCGCCTGGATGCTGTTCCAGCACTGGTATTCACAAGGGCCGAGCTTCACCCTGACGGTGGCGACCGCCGAGGGCATAGTGGCGGGCAAGACGGTGATCCGTTCTCGTGAAGTGGAGGTGGGCCGTATCGAGACGGTGGAGCTCAGCGAGGACTACAGCCATGCCGTGCTCAAGGCTCGCCTGACCAATGCCGCCGCCGGCATGCTCAAGAAAGACAGCCAGTTCTGGGTGGTCAAGCCCAGGGTCGGGCGTGAGGGCGTTTCCGGTCTTGGCACCTTGCTCTCCGGTGCCTATATCGAGCTTTCTCCCGGCAAGAAGGGCAGGGCGCGAAGCGAATACGCCATGCTGGACAGGCCACCCCTGGCATCCCTGGATGCCAAGGGATTGCGGCTCTCCCTGTCCAGCCGGGATGCCAACGCGCTGGGCGCGGGTTCCCCCATCAGCTATCAGGGATTCACCATCGGCCAGGTCGAAGAGGCCAAGTTCCTGCCCGAGAAGAGCGAGATGCAGTACCAGCTCTTCATCAACGCGCCTTATGACGTCCTGGTGAGCAGCAACTCCCGGTTCTGGCTGACGCCCGGCTTCGAGGTCTCCATGAGCAGCGAGGGGATGAAGGTGAAGATGGACTCGCTGGAGAGCCTGATCAACGGCGGCATCACCATGGGGCTGCCTCCCGGCTGGTTGCCGGGGGAGCCGGTGAAACAGAACGACGAGTTCGTGCTGTTCAAGGACGAGGAGAGCGTGCTGGCCGGTAGCCTGGATCAGTTCATCGACTATGTCTTCCTGTTCGACAATGATGTGGGCGGGCTGCATCCCGGCGCGGCGGTACAGTATCGCGGCATCCGGGTCGGTACCGTCATCTCGGCTCCCTATCTCATCGACGACAAGGGCGTCCAGCTGTTCAAGAGCCGACAGATCCCGGTGCTGGCGCGCATCGAGGTGCAGCGTCTCTCCCACCGTTATGCCAATGCGGAGAAGGAGCAGTGGCGGGCCCTGTTCAACAAGCAGTTCAAGGAAGGGCTGAGGGCCAGCCTCAAGACCGCCAGCCTGCTGACGGGGGGCAAGGTGATCGATCTGAACTTCTATCCGGATGCGCCTGTTTATCAGCCGCTCAAGATGGCGGGCTATCAGGTCTTCCCGACCGCCCAGGCCGGGCTGGATCAGATCGAACGCAAGGTGAACCTCATCCTCGACAAGTTCGTCGACATGGACATGGCCACCACCCTCACTCAGGTCAACAGCACCCTGATGACGCTGGACAAGACGCTCAAGCATGTCAGTGCCGTGAGTGCGAATCTGGAGCAGTTTACCGGTCAGCAGTCGACCCAGCAGTTGCCGGCCTCCCTCAACCAGAGCCTCAAGCAGTTGCAGGAGACGTTGCAGACCTATGATGCCGGTTCCCAGACCAATCAGGAGCTGCGCCAGTCGGTGCAATCCCTCAACCAGCTGATGAGCGAGTTGCAACCTCTGGTCCATTCACTGAACGAGCAGCCGAGTTCGCTGATCTTTGACCGCGCTCGTCCGCGGGATCCCGAGCCCAAGCGAGGAAAATGATGAAAAAACGGATGATGACGCTGGCCTTGCTGGGCCTGCTGGCGGGATGTGGCAGTGCGCCGACGACGCTGCATTACTATTCGCTGGATGCCGACACGGCGCCGTCGAGTGTCACCACGGCGCAGCCGCAGCACCAGTTGGTGCTGCGCCCCGTCGCCCTGTCCGGTCAGCTTGACCGGATGAGCCTGGTCTATCAGCTGGAGGGCAAGGAGCTGCACTTTGCCGAGTACCATCGCTGGGCAGGTTCCCTCGATGCCCAGTTGAACCAGTTGACCCTCAATGGCCTCTCCAGCCGCTTGCCTGGCTGGGTGGTGCGTCAGGACGGGGCCCGCAAGGGGCCTGTGCTGAGCATCTCGGTCGAGCGTTTCCAGGGGCGGCACGACGGCCGCGCCCTGCTCAGCGGTCGCTGGCGCCTGCTGACGGAGGAGGGGGTCGTGTTGAGAGATGTTCCCTTCCAGCAGGAGCGGGTGCTGCCTGCCGATGGGTATGGCGCCCTGGTGAACGAGCTGGGGCAGGGCTGGCAACTGTTGCTCGATCAGATTGCGGCGGATGTGCGCACGCGCAGCTGAGGGAGCATAAAAAAAGACGGGAGGCCATGGCCTCCCGTTTTGTTTGGGGTCGTCGTTATTGCTGTACTTCCGAGACGCCCTGTACCTTGACCTCTACCCGGCGATCCGGGGCCAGGCAGACGATCAGCTCGCGCTTGGATTTGCTGGTGCAGCTGTCGCCGGTGACGGGAGACTGCTTGCCACGCCCTTCCACATTGACCTTGCCGGCTGGCAGGCCCTTGCCAATCAGGTAATCGGCCACGGTCCGGGCACGCTGCTCGGACAACTTCTGGTTGTAGGCCTCGGAGCCGATGCGGTCGGTATAGCCGATGACGGTGGCCGATCCGTCTTTGGGCCTGGCCTCTTCAATCTGGCTGTAGAGGGTATCCAGCGCCTGCCCGGCCTGGGGCTTGAGGGTGGCCTTGTTGAAGTCAAACAGCACGTCCGAGCTCAAGGTGAACTGCTTGTCGACCATCACGGGCTCGGGCGCGGGGGCGGGAGCTGCGACCGGCAGAGCCGGTGCAACCTGACCGAAGCGATAGACGGCGGCCAGGGAGAGCAGGCCGTTGTCCATGCGCAGGCCGGTATCGTCACGGCTGCCATACGGGGTGCTGTACTGGTATTCGAGGCGGGCTGCCCAATCCAGGCTCAGGGCATACTCCGCACCGAGCGCGCCGACGAAGGTGAAGCGGCTGTCGTTTTCCAGCTGATCGCTGTCGGTCCAGCCATAGCCGCCCCCGACACGGCCGTAAAGGTCCAGATTGTCCGCAACCGGGAAGCCCAGTTTCAGCGTGAGCTGAGCCAGCTGGGCTTGCACGGAGTCATTGAAGGCCGCGCCATTGCGGGTGCCGCTGTACTTGAGCTTGCCAAGGTAGTCATAACCGAGTTCGACACCCAGATTCTGGTTGATCTGGTAACCGGCGAAGGCACCGGCGCCGACTTCATCGTCGTCTTTGTCGGTGATGGCGATGGAATTGCTTTCATCGACACCGTAGAAGTTGGACCAACCCAGTTTGGCACCGCCATACC
Source organism: Aeromonas sp. R7-1 (assembly GCF_040908115.1). Lineage (NCBI taxonomy): Bacteria > Pseudomonadati > Pseudomonadota > Gammaproteobacteria > Aeromonadales > Aeromonadaceae > Aeromonas > Aeromonas sp. R7-1. The sequence continues at coordinate 13,007 of NZ_JBFODD010000041.1, forward strand.
AGGTGTTGTCTTGTCCGGCTGCCTGGGCGTTGGCCGCAAGCAAGCCTGAAACCAGCAAGGTAATCAGTGTTTTGTTCATAGATGCCTCTGCAATCTTGTGTGTGGGGAGCGCGAATTCATGTCGCCTCGCCTCGTGGGTTGGGCCTGTGTTCGACCACAACACGTTTAAACGTAGCTCGCTTTTCTCGATCTACAAGCAACTGATATAAAACATATTGTGATATCCATCTGCATCATAGTGGAGACAGAAGACCGCCGGGGAACCGTGACTCGAATCTGTGATGGGTGTCATATGGATTGCTTGCCCTTGTCGGCAAGAGGGCCGGCGAAGCGCCGGCCCTGGCAGGATGGCCTCCGTTATCGAGGGAGGAATTCGTACTCCTGTTCGATGAAGGCGGCAGCCCGCTCGCTCAGGGCGGCGTGTACCACTGTGGTGGGGTGGACCTGGTCCCAGAACATCTTGCCTTCACAGTTCAGCTCGCCCGCACTGCGGCGCGCCATGGGCGTTGCGACGGCCTGAGCCAGCAGGGGGTTGCCGGCGATGGCAAGGCGCTCCTCGGGATTGAAGGGGGCCAGTCGACTGTCGGTGGCGGCGCTGCGGGAGGCAAACGGCTTCCACACATAGCCACCGCCATAGCAGGCGTGTTCGGTGTCGCTCAGGCCGAAGTTCTGTGGCTCGCGCAGCATCTCGGCGAACTGCTTGTCGATCTCGAACAATTTCACCATGCCGGTGGGAGCCAACTGGCGTGCCAGATTCAGCAGCAGCTGGTTGTGGTAGGCGGAGACATGGCTGGCTGCCTCGACCACTTTCTGGCTGCGGGCCGAGGGGTTCTGGCCCAGATCCGGCAGGTTGAACAGCAAGATCTGCTTGGCACCGTTCAATACCATGCGGTTGGCCGCATCGCTGATGGCGTCGCGCACCCGCTTGGCATCCTGCTCGGTGTTCCAGCCATAGGCCAGGTAGTCGTTGGCACCGACCCAGAGGATCACCAGATCGTCGGGCTTGAAGCCATCCTTTTGCAGGAACTGGGTCACCTCGTAGTCCAGGTTGTTGATGACCTGATACTTGGGGTTCCAGGAGATCTTGTTGTAGGCCACGGCAGTGGCGCCCCCTTCCGCCTCGTTGGCGATGGCGAGGCCCGGGAAGTACTGGTTGAGCTGCTCCAGCCAGACCGGTCCGTTGGAGAAGCGGCCCTGATGGTAGGGCGGGCTGGAGGGGAGGTAACCACGCATCTTGTCGTACATCTTGCCGGTATCGGAGAGGCTGTCGCCGAACATCACGATGCGGGAGAAGGGGGGACGCGTCTCGGCGGCATGGACCGTGAGGGCGAAGAGTCCCAATAAACACAAAAGCCATTTTTTCATGTAGCTGTTCTCATGGATGGGGCAGGACGGGCCTGCGGGCTGTTCCTCGATGGCGGCGGGCTGGGAACCCGCATGGCCAGGTGAGAAGGTATCCACTCGAATACATATTTGCAGCATGCCGTGGCCATTTAATCGCTTGCGATCACATCACTCCTCCCTGAATGGGGAGGCTTCACGTTTGTTTCACGCGCCCCCGGGCAAGATGCCCTCATACCGCAAAGACAGGAGCATGAAATGAACAACGCAAAAGCAATCGCCCTGGTGGCCCTGATGTCCGTCTCTTCCTTCGCCATGGCGGCCTACACCGGCCCCAAGGAGCAGAACAAGGTATCGGTCGCCCAGTTGAAAGACGTGGCCGATGATCAGTGGGTGACCCTGGAAGGCAAGCTGGTCAAACACCTGGGTGGCGAAAACTACCTGTTCCGTGACGACAGCGGCGAGGTGGAAGTGGAGGTGGACGGTGACGTGTGGCGCGGTACCGAGGTGGGTCCTGACGATCTGATCCGCGTGCGCGGCGAGGTGGACCACAGCTGGAACAAGACCGAAGTCGAGGTGGAACACCTGGAGAAGGTGGGGGCAGCGCCCCTGAGCAAGGGCGGCTTTATCGCCAAGTAAGCTTTCAGGCCACAGTAAATGAGAAGGGCGCTCCGGGAGCGCCCTTCTTGCATGCCATCAGCCAGCCCGGCTTGCGACGGTTCGCTTGAACCCCTTCTCGGCCTGATTGACCTTGTAGAGATAGCGGCGAGCCTCTGCCTTGGGATGTTGTTCGGTCAGTACCTGATAGACGGCCTCGGGGGAGAGGCGGTTGATCATGCCGGGGGCCGCCTTGCGATCGTTGGAGAAGGTGTTGAGCACCCCTCCCGCACCACCGTTGTAGGCGGAGATCACCGCATAGCGGCGGGACTGGGGATCCTGGATATCCGCCAGATAGACGGTCTGCAGCAGGTGCAGGTAGGCGGTCCCCACATCGATGTTGTAGGCCGGATTGAACAGATCTTCCCTGGTCGGCTGGCCATCCTTGCCCTTGACCCTCACATAGACATCCCGCCCAGCGGTAGCCGGGATCACCTGCATCAGGCCATAGGCGTTGGCGTGGCTGACCGCATAGGGGTTGAAGCTGCTCTCGGTCTTGATCACCGCGTAGATGAGACTCTCGGCGACCCCGTACTTGCGGGAGGCGTCGCGGATGATGCTGGCGTATTTGTAGCCGCGCCTGTCTTCGTGGTTGGCCACCATGGGAATGTCGATGAAGAAGATGTTGCGGATCCCGAGGGTGCGCTTCTTCATCGCGTTGGCGATCAGATAGTCGGCATAACGCTCTGCACGCCAGCTGGAGCGGATCGCTTGTCCCTGGTTGTCCAGCACCTGGCCATAGAGGAAGGGCTCGCCACCTGGCATGATCTCACGGTCGGAATAGAGGTCGACCTCTGCCGGATCGTCCGGGGTCAGCAGGGTTTCGATGATGGCGCGACGCAGGTGGGCGCGGGGATCCAGACCCGAGACGGTCTCCACCATGATGTGACCGCTGGAGAAATCGATGTGGGCGCGGCTCTTGTACTGATCCGTGTATTTGACGTAGTCAAACTTGCCCGCGAACAGCGCCTCGCGCCCCCATATCTCGTTCACGTTATGGGAGAGCGCACTGATCATGTGTTCAAAACCGCGCACGTCCTTGCCGTTGACCAGATCATCATCGCCACTCCCGCTGGTCTGGGGTGTGGATGAACAGGCAGAGAGAAACAGCAGGGCGCACAGCAGCCCAAAAAAACGACCCATAAGATCCTCAAACCGGGCGGTGGGGCCGCCCGTCACTGACTGGCCTGAGCCAGGATTGGTGTCACCCTGCGGCATATTGACGACTCAGGGGGACGCTGGCCCTTTGACTCGATTCCCGCTCACTGGCTGGGAGGGGTGTAGCCGTCGATCTGGACTTCACCCGCGTCGAACAGATAGCTGACCATCTCTTTTTCCAGTAACTGGCGGTGCTCGAGATTCATCATGTTCAGCTTCTTCTCGTTGATCAGCATGACCTGCTTCTTCTGCCACTCGGTCCAGGCTTCCTTGCTGATGTTGTCGAAGATCCGCTTGCCGAGTTCACCGGGGTAGAGTTGGAAATCGAGACCCGGCGCTTCTTTCTTCAGGCGCAGGCAAAATACGGTACGGCTCATGTTGACCTCTGTGGTTGCAAGTCTGGTTGTAAGTCCGGGTAGGCGAGCAGACGGGCCGTGGCCGCCGCCAATCCCACCTCGGCAGGATGGCGTAAGTTATACCAGAGTCGGGTATCCGCTTCCATGAGCAGGGGGGCGGGCGGAACAGCCATTTCGATCAGCAAAGGGCGAATATCGAGGTGGAAGTGACTGAAAGTGTGACGAAATCCAGCGAGCTCCTGATAGGCGGCATCCTCCAGCCCCAACTCCCGCAGTCGTCCGGTCACCTCTGTGAGGGATTCCACCTGCGGGAAGCAGTAAAGCCCGCCCCAGATACCTTGCGGCGGACGCTTCTCCAGCAGCAGCTGATCGCCGTGGCGGATGATCAGCATAATGCCGTTGCGTGCCGGAATGCTCTTCTTCGGCTTGCTGTGAGGGTAGGCGGTGGGGTTGCCCTGCGACAGCCCCTGGCAATCGGCCTGCACCGGGCAGCGCTCGCAGGCGGGCTTGCTGCGGGTGCAGACGGTGGCCCCCATGTCCATCATGGCCTGGTTGTACTGGGCCACCCCGACGCGCGGGGTGAGGCGGGTCGCCAGCTCCCAGAGATCGTGCTCGACCAGCTTCTGGCCCGGCCAGCCCGCCAGCGCCAGCCAGCGGGTGAGTACCCGCTTCACATTGCCATCCAGGATGGCGTGGGGCTGGCCCAGAGAGAGGGAGAGCACGGCCCCGGCGGTGGAGCGACCGATGCCGGGCAGAGCCATCACCTCTTCCAGTTGTTCCGGAAAGAGGCCGCCGTGCAGATCGCGGATCTGCTGGGCAGCCTTGTGCAGGTTGCGGGCGCGCGCGTAGTAGCCAAGCCCGGTCCAGTGATGCAGCACCTCGTCGATGGGGGCGTTGGCCAGGGCCAGCACGTCGGGGAAGCGGGCCATGAACCGCTCGTAATAGGGGATGACAGTGGCAACCTGGGTCTGTTGCAGCATGATCTCGGAGACCCAGACCCGGTAGGGGGTCTTGTCCTGCTGCCAGGGCAGGGTCTTGCGGCCGTGGATCTGGTACCAGTCCAGAATGCGGGTGGCGAAGGTGGTGTTGTCTGAGTGGCTCACAGTGTGCTCATGTTCTGATGATAAGTCCGCCCGCCATCAGGAGGGCGATCCCCGACCCGGCGCATGGCAAAGGTCGAGTGTAGGTTATTGATTAAAAAGGGGAGCTCTCGGGCTCCCTCAGAATGGGCGCTGACCCTCCCGGGGGAGGGCCACCGGATGCCGGCAGATCAGCCGCGCCAGTCTTGCAGCGCCTTGAGGCTGGCATACTGGCCGCCGACCTGCAGGACGATGTAGTCCTGGGCGATGGCTGCCAGGATGACACCGGGGGCTATTTCATTGCCCTCGCGCCACTCCCGTCCATTGAGCACGACGGCCCGCTTGGCCGGGTCGGAGGAGTAGTTGTGGGCACCATAGGTCAGGGACGGTACCTGCTGTTTCAGGGCCGGGGCCAGGGCGCCGAGGGGGATGGCACTGGTCTGGACCTGGGCCTGTGGCGCACTCTCTTCCACCAGCGGCGTGTTGTTTAGGGCGGCCATCAGCCGTTCTGCCAGACTCTGTCCCCCCTGGTTTGCGGTAGTCGCAGCCGGGGTTGCGGCAGGTCTTGGAGCGACCACGGGCTCCGGCAGGGGGGGCGGCAGCGGCCGGGTGATCATGGGCCTGGGTTCGACCCGCACGAAGGGGGGAGTCACCACTTCCTTCACTTCGACTTGCTGTTCCACGGGTTTGAGGTGATAGAGGTGCCAGCCATAGTTGGCGGCGGCGCCCATCACCAGGGCCAGGGGCACCAGGGCCCACCAGATCCAGCGGCGGTTGGGCTCCTCTTCCTGGCTCACGGGCAGACCCATGAGCGGCATATGGGGGGTGAACTGGGGCTGGTCGGCCCGGCGCAGGGCCTTGAGCAGGGTGGACATCAGGAGGCCTCCTCGACCATGGGATCCGTCTCATCATCTGCCACGCTGTCGAGATCGACCGGCGTGCTGGCTCGCAGGGATTCATCCTCCAGCCTGGGCATGGGTTCGCCGGAGGCCACATTCAGCCGCAGCAGGGTGTTGCTGCCGGCGATGCCGTCCGGGGTCAGTCCCTGCTCGCGCTGGAACTGTTGCAGCTTGTTCTTGAGGGTGGCATCGAAGCGGCTCACCTTGCGATCGGGTTGCTGCATGGCGCGGCTAAGGGCGTTGTCCAGCCACTGCACCTGGGCAGCCCCGGCATTGCTCGCTATCAGGGGCACGTTGCCCCTGGGCATGCGCCAGAGCAGGGTGTAGCTGCCGCCCCAGGCGTCGGAGAGCCACTGCCTGTCCACCTGCCAGCTCTGGTTGCCGATGAGCAGGGAAGCCTTGTCCGCCCCCAGGCTGACCAGGGTGGCGTAATAGAGGCCGCCGGTCTCGTCGGTGAGACTGATGAGGGCCGGGTATTGCAGCGCCTGCAATTGCGCCAGGGAGGCTTCTCCCTCCTGGCAGCGCAGGCCCGCACGGGGGGCATTGTCGCAGGTTGCCTCCTCCAGCTCGGCCTGGTAGCCCCATACCTTGTAGAGATTCTGCATGGCGATGTCCGGCTCCAGCGCCTGATTGATGGCGCGGGTCAGCTGGGCCTGCTGCTCTGGCGTGTCATCCACCTTGACCGGTACCTCGACCTTGACCAGGGGGCGGGCTGGGAAGAATCCGAAGAATTGCCAGCCCCACCAGCCGGTGGCGACCAGCAGGGCGCCCACCAGGGCGACCGTGAGGCCGGATTGCCAGCTTCCCTCGTCGCGAATGCCGCTCACCTCATACGCGGACTGGCTGATGTCCCCGTGCACTATCTTGTGGCTGCCACGGGCGAAGGCGGCGATGAGGGCGCGGTCGCAGATGAGGTTGATGAGACGGGGAATGCCCCCGGAGAGGCGATGCAGGGTCTGGATGGCCCTGGGGGTGAAGATGGGCTGGACGCAGCCTGCCACCTGCAACCGGAAGCGGACATAGGCATCCACATCCTGGCGCGACAGCGGCAGCAGGTGATAGCGGGCGGTGATCCGCTGCGCCAGCTGGCGCAGCAGGGGCTGGCGCAGCATCTGTTGCAGCTCGGGCTGGCCGATGAGCACCACCTGCAGCAGTTTCTTCTCGTCTGTCTCCAGATTGGTGAGCAGTCGCAACTGCTCCAGCACGCCGGGCAGCAGGTGCTGGGCTTCATCCACCAGCACCACGCTGCGCTTGCCTGCCGCCAGATTCGCCAGCAGATGATCCCGGATAAGGTCGAACAATTGCTTGAGGCTGGCCTCTTCGCCGTAGGGCAACAGGAATTCGTCGCAGATGGCGGCCAGCAGATCCCGCTCGGTCAGAGAGGGATTGAGGATGTAGGCGATCTCGGTGTCGGCGGGCAATTGCTGCAGCAGGCAGCGGGAGACGGTGGTCTTTCCCGTACCCACTTCCCCGGTCAGCAGCACGAAGCCGCCACCGTCCTGCAACCCGTAGTTGAGGTGGGCGAGGGCCTCCCCGTGACGCTCGCTCATATAGAGGTATTTGGGGTTGGGCGAGATGGAGAACGGGGGCTCCGACAGACCGAAGAACTGTGTGTACATAAGGATCCATTCCATTGTTATGGGCGGCAGGTTAAAGCCTCCCAAAAGGGAAGTCAAAGACCCGGATACCATAAGGGGAGCTGGCTCGAACCACGGGCTGAGTCGCTCGGGACGATAGCGGGAAGCAGCCGCCCGGCCGAGTGATGGCGAGCCTGGTGCGACGGGTGCACATCGTCTCTCTTGGCCAAAAGCGGTATCATCGGGGCAAGTTTATCGAGGGAGAGTGCGCGTGCAGATTTATCTGGTCGGAGGGGCGGTGCGGGATCGCCTGTTGGGATTGCCCCAGGGTGACAGGGATCATCTGGTGGTCGGCGCCACGGTGGAGCAGATGCTGGGTCTCGGATTCACCCAGGTGGGCCGAGACTTTCCGGTCTTTCTTCACCCCAAAACCCAGCAGGAGTACGCCCTGGCGCGCACCGAGCGCAAGCAGGGGCAGGGTTACACCGGCTTCGTCTGCCATGCCGCCCCCGAGGTGACGCTGGAGCAGGATCTGCTGCGCCGGGATCTCACCATCAACGCCATCGCCGAAGATGAGGACGGGCAACTGCACGATCCCTACGGCGGTGTACAGGATCTGGAGGCGCGGTTGCTGCGCCATGTCTCGCCGGCCTTTGCCGAGGATCCCCTGCGCATCCTGCGGGTGGCGCGCTTCGCCGCCCGTTTCCATGCCCAGGGGTTCGTAGTGGCCCCCGAGACGCTGGGGCTGATGCGCGAGATGACGGAGGCTGGGGAGCTGACCCACCTGACCCCGGAGCGGGTCTGGAAGGAGCTGGAAAAAGTGTTGCTGGGGCCGACACCCCAGATCTTCTTCGAGGTGCTGCGCGAATGCGGCGCCCTCAAGGCGCTCTTCCCCGAGCTCGATGCCCTGTTCGGTGTGCCGGCCCCTGCCAGATGGCACCCGGAGATCGACACCGGCATCCACACCATGATGGTGCTGGCGCAGGCATGTCGTCTCTCCCCCGAACTGACCGTGCGCTTCGCGTCCCTCTGCCACGACTTTGGCAAGGGGCTGACCCCGCCCGCCTTCTGGCCGAGCCATCACGGCCATGGCCAGAAGGGGTTGCCGCTCATTCGGGATTTTTGCGAGCGCTTCCGGGTGCCGAACGAGTGTCGCGATCTGGCGCTGCTGGTGAGCGACCTGCACACCCATATCCACATTGCCTTCGAGCTCAAGCCCGCGACCCTGCTCAAGGTATTCGACAAGGCCGATGCCTGGCGCAGACCGGAGCGCTTTGCCCAGCTGCTCGATGCCTGTCGCGCCGACTTCCACGGTCGTACCGGCTTCGAAGAGAAGGTCTACAGTCAGCCGGACTATGTCGCCGAGGCCCTAGAGGCGGCGCAGGCTGTGCCGGTCAAGGAGATAGTGGCGGCCGGCTTCAAAGGGGAGGCAATCCGCGAGCAGCTTGCCAAGCGGCGGCTTGATGCCATCAGCCGGGTGCGCGACGAGTGGACCTTCATCGAGGAGTAAACGCCGCAGCCGATCGACGCTCAATCGACGGCGTAATATGGGCGAAGCATAAAAAAGCCCGGGTCAATGACCCGGGCTTTTTGTCGTGCGGCGTGGGCTGCTCAGGAGAAGCAGGCCTGCAGCACGTAGAAGATGGCGATAGCCAGGATGGCGCCCGCGGGCAGGGTGATGACCCAGGAGACCACGATGTTGCGCAGCACGCCCAGGTTCAGGGCCGCGATGCCCCGTGCCAGACCGACACCCATGACGGCACCGACCAGGGTCTGGGTGGTGGAGATGGGCAGACCGGTGCCGGAGGCGATCACCACGGTGGCGGCGGTGGCCAGCTGGGCGGCGAAGCCACGGCTCGGGGTCAGGTGGGTGATGCCGGTGCCGACGGTCGCCATCACCTTCTCGCCCATGGTGGCCAGACCGATGACGATGCCGATGCCGCCAAGGGGCAGGATCCACCAGGCGATGTGGGAGCTGCCGCCGATCTCGCCGCCGGCCGCCACGATGGAGGCGACTGCAGAGAGCGGACCGATGGCGTTGGCCACGTCGTTGGAGCCGTGGGCGAAGGCCATGGCACAGGCGGTGATGATCATCAGGATGCCGAACACCTTCTCCACGTTGGCGAAGTGCATCTTGCTGTCATCTTTCGGGTTGTACTGCTGGCCGCGGATATAGATCCAGCCGGCAAACGCCACCGCGATGGAGATGGCGACGGAGAGCAGGACGCCCTCGCCATTGCTCAGGTGCAGACCGACGTGGGTCAGCCCCTTCTTGATGGTGACCAGGCAGATGACCAGGGACGTCAGGAACATGTAGAAGGGGACATAGCGCTTGGCGTTGTCCAGGGGGTTGTCCGTGTTGAAGATGAGCTTCTGCACGCTGATGAACATGAAGTAGGCGATGATGCCCGAGATGGCCGGCGTGATGATCCAAGAGCCGACGATGCCGCCAAACTTGTTCCACTGTACCGCTTCCGGACCGATGCTCACCACGGCGAAGCCCACGATGGCGCCGATGATGGAGTGGGTGGTGGAGACGGGCCAGCCGAAATAGGAGGCCAGGATCAGCCACAGACCCGCAGCCAGCAGGGAGGCGATCATGCCGAGCACCAGCAGATCCGGCGTGTCGGCAAAGGCGTTGCTGTCGATGATGCCGCTGCGGATGGTGGCCGTCACTTCGCCACCGGCCAGATAGGCACCGGCAAATTCAAAGATCATGGCGATGATGATCGCCTGACGGATGGTCAGGGACTTGGTGCCGACCGATGTGCCCATGGCGTTGGCGACGTCGTTCGCACCAATGCCCCAGGCCATCAAAAAGCCGAACAAGGCCGCCACGAGCACCAGGGTGGTGCCGTAATTTGCGATAATGTCCATTAGTAGTGTTTACCCAGTCAGTCGATTACGAACGAGCCAGCATCAATTCCAGACGGGCGCCAACGCGCTCTGCCTGATCAGCCAGGTCACCTACCCATTCGAGGATCTTGTAGAGGAACATAACGTCGATCGGATTGTATTTGTGCTCAACGGCTTGCAGCTGTTGGCGCAGTCCGATCTGCATGGTGTCAGTATCGTCCTCGATGAGATCCAGCTGGTGGATCATCTCGGCAACCATTTCAACTTCACGTCCTTTAAAGCCGGTTTCGAGCAGCTCATCGAGTTCTCCGATGGCTTTTTCGGCTTGGGCGGTCGCATCGATACAGCGTTTGAGATAGGCCATGAAATCGGCGCGCATCTCGGTGGGGAATTCCATCTTGCGGCCAAGCATGCGACCGGAAATATCCTTGGCACGGTTGGCAATCTTGTCCTGCTGGGTCAAGAGCTCCAGCAGATCGGTACGGGCGACCGGCAGGAACAGGCCGCGGGGGAGTTTCAAGCGGATTTCGCGCTTGAGGATGTCCGCTTCTTTTTCCAGCTGGGCGATCTGTTGCCGGATCTTCTCGGCATCTTCCCAGCGGTCTTCGGCAACGGCATCAAAGAAGGGAATGAGCTGTTCGCAGCACACGTGAACCTTGACGATATGCTTCTGCAGCGGCTTGATGGGGGACTTGGCAAAAAGACCCAAAATAGTATTTACTGGCATGGCCAAACCTGTGTCGGTGAAAAAACACTCGATACGATTTTATGAGGGGCGCATGGTAACCGAACTGTGCCATCAATAAAACCGTGAATTAATCGTGAACTGTCGTTGGCATTATATCCTCGCGACCCTGAACATGCCCCCCAAAGTTGCCCGCCAGCCCGGAATGACTATGCAAACTGAGATCGAGATAAAGTTTTTCGTCACCAGCAATATTCAAGAATCCCTCTCCAACCTTCTGAATTCACTAGAGATTATCTCTTCCAATCAAGCCGCTCTTGGCAACGTCTATTTCGACACGCCCGATCTGGGTTTGCGTGGGCTCGACATGGGGTTGCGTATTCGTCGCAGCGATGATTTTTCCGAGCAGACCATCAAGTGCCGGGGGCAGGTCGTGGGCGGATTGCACGCCAGACCCGAGTACAACGCCCCGGTGGAGGGCACCATTCCGACCCTGTCTGCCTTTCCTGCCGATATCTGGCCGAGTCTGGCAGTGCGCGATGAACTCCAGAGCCGTCTGGTGGCCCAGTTCAGCACCGATTTCCTGCGCCGCCACTGGCTGATCGCATTCGGAGATGCCGAGATCGAGCTGGCCTGGGATCAGGGGGAGATTGCCGGTGCCCTGGGGCGTACCGGGATCGACGAGCTGGAGCTGGAGCTGAAATCCGGCGATGCCCGCGCGCTGTTCACCCTGGCGAGCAAGCTGGCGGCGCTGGGAGGATTGCGGCTGGGTGCCCAGTCCAAGGCGCAGCGCGGATACAGGCTGGCTGGGCTTGGCAAGCCACTGGCCGTGCAGCCCCTGCAAGGGATTGAGGGCAAAGATCAGAAGACCAGCATTACCCTGGGTATGCAGCACTGGCAGTATCATGAGCAGCTCTGGCTCGAGAGTGGCGATGCTGGCGAACAACAACGGGCGCTGCATGCCCTGCTTGAGGGGATATCCCTGGTTGCCGAGGCGGCAGGCACGCTGACGGTGCCCCCCTCCTGGCTGGCCGACCTGCAGGCGCAACAGCGTCTGATGATGCAGGTGGCCGGGGATCGTGCATCACTGCATGCCCTGTTCCACCATGCCGACCTGGTGGGCCTGCAGCTGTCCATCGCGGCCTGGCTGCATCTGGGGGAGTGAATCTTAAGTGGTGCAGAGCGCAAAAAGGTGAGCCAGGGCTCACCTTTTTTATGGCAGTTGCACCTTGAACGGCGCTATCAGTTCACCACGGCCACGTTGATGGTGCCGTTGCCCTGGGTCATGCGGACCCGGGCGCCAGGCACAAAGGTGGGGCTGGCCTTTTGTACCACCACGATGGATTCGCCGTTCTCTTTCTTGATCTCGAGCTCGACCCCGTCAACCTGGTTGAGTTTGTCCCCTGCCGCCTTGCCGGCCGCCGCACCCGCGATGGCGCCACCGGCCGCCGCGATGTCACTGCCACGACCGCCGCCTATGGTGCTGCCGAGCAGGCCGCCGACCACGGCACCGCCAATGGTGCCGATCAGGGAGTTCTCATCGGCCTGGATCTTGACGGGGCGGGTGGAGAGGATGGTGCCATAGCTGACGGTCTGTACCTGCTTGGCGCGATCCTTGGTGTAGACATCGCCGGAGTAGACGTCGCTGTTGGCACAGCCGGTGATGGCGGTGGTGGCCGCCAGCAGGGTGACGAGAGCAATACGTTTGAACATGATGGGCCTCCTGGGCGGGCATCGGATTAATCTGGTGATGAATTGCACTTTACGCCAACCAGATTGAGCATTAAACCCGCAAAGTGTAACCAATTATGTGGCCGGAAGGCTCCCGTGCCGGTGGTGGATGGTCAGGTCAGGGCTTTTTCCAGCAGCAGGCGATCCTCGCCCGGCCCGAAGTAGCCTCTCTCTTCTGCCAACTGCTGATAACCCAGCCTGAAGTAGAGGCGCTGGGCCGGATTGGCGGGATCAACGGTCAGTCTGACCCGCTCAACTTCCAGTTTCAGCAGTCCCTGCTCCACCTGCAACATCATTTGCTCGGCCAGGCCGAAGCCGCGCGCTTCGGGACGCACCGCGAGGGAGAGCAGCCAGCCCTGCGACCGATCCTGACCAAGCCCCCCCAGGGCATAGCCCAGCAGCCGGCCTTCCCGCTCCGCGACGACCAGCAGTTCGGGCCACAGATCCATGGCCTGGCGAAAGAAGAAACCGGGGTAGACATCCTCGCCGAAGACATCGGCATCTATCTGCCAGATGGCGTGCATGTCGGTGTGGGTGGCAAGGCGCAATACGGGGGACGAGTGCATCGGGGCTCCTCTCATCGGGTCTCTGCTGCGGGGCAGCCAAAAAGGAGGCACAGGGTAGAAGGGGCGGGGAGTCGATGCAAGGGGGGCATTTGTGGCATGCCGCAGATAAAGAAACAGGGCCCGCAGGCCCTGTGTCATCAGAGGAGGCTGGTCGCCTGCTCCAGCCAGGCGAGATCCTCGCCCTCCAGCAGCGGGCTCAGACGGCGGTAGACCTCCGCATGGTATTCGTTGATCCAGCGGAACTCCGCCGGACTCAGCAGGCTGCGATCGATGAGGCGGATGTCGAACGGCACATAGGTCAGTCGCTCGAAGCCCAGCATCGTCAGCTCGCCACGGGCCTCCTGTTCGGTCACCACCACCAGGTTTTCACAGCGGATGCCGAAGGCATCTTCCCGGTAGTAGCCCGGCTCGTTGGAGAGCACCATGCCCGGCTGCAGGGCCACCAGGCTGCCCTTGGGGGCGATGCGCTGCGGGCCTTCGTGCACGCTGAGGAAGTGGCCGACCCCGTGTCCGGTACCATGGTCGTAGTTGTAACCGGCTTGCCACAGGGGCATGCGGGCCAGCACGTCGAGCTGGATGCCGGCAGTGCCGCGGGGGAAGCGGGCCTGATCCAGGGCAATATGACCTTGCAGCACCCGGGTAAACATGGCCCTGTGCTCGTCGGTCACCTCACCCACCTTGACGGTGCGGGTGATGTCGGTGGTGCCGTCCAGGTACTGGGCGCCGGAGTCCACCAGATAGATGCTGTCCTGGCCGAAGGCCCGCGGGGTACCGTTGGTGTGGCGGTAGTGGCACATGGCGGCGTTGGGGCCGAGTGCCGAGATGGTGTCGAAGCTCGGCTCCACATAGTGCTCCTGCTCGTGGCGGAAGGCTTCCAGCTGGTCGGCCAGGGTGCCTTCGTCCACACCGTCGAACTCGCCGCTGGCGATCAGGCGATCCAGCCAGGCCAGGAAGCGGGTGACGGCAACGCCGTCGCGCAGGTGGGCGGCACGCATGCCGGCCAGCTCCACGGGGTTCTTGCACGCCTTGGGCAGCATGGTGGGATCCTGGCCGGCCACCAGAATGGCGCCTGCCTCTTCCATCACGAGCTGGGTCCAGGCGTTGGCGGTGTTGGGGTCGGCCAGCACCTTCTGCTGATCCTCGCCGATGCGCTGCAACACGTCACCCAGCTTGTCGATGGGGTAGACGGAGACATCCTGCCCCACGTGCTGACTGAAGGCGAAGCAGTCGATCTTGTCGGTATCGACGAAGAAATCCATGGTGGTGTTGGCGTAGAGCACCGCAAAGCCCAGCACCACCGGCAGGCGTTCCACGTCGCGACCACGCAGGTTGAGCAGCCAGTTGATGGGCTCGGCCTGGGTCAGCAGCACCGCATCCAGCCCGCGCTTGCGCAGATCGCTGGCCAGCATTTCGCGCTTGGCCTGGCTGGACTGGCCCGCCAGCTCCTCGCTGTAGAGGATGACAGGGCTCTTGGTCGGAGCGGGACGATCGCTCCAGTGCAGATCGATGGGGTTCTCGTCGATGCGCACCAGCTCGATGCCGTGATCGGCCAGCACGGCGTTGGCGTTCTGATACCAGGCCAGGCTGTGCAGGCGGGCATCGAAGCCGACCCGGGAGCCTGAGGGCAACTGCTCCGCCAGCCACTGCACGTGGGGGTCTTCATTGAGGTGGAGAAACTCGAACAGCTCGGCCGGCGCCTGCATGCGGGCCTGCACGGTATAACGACCGTCGATGAACAGGGCCGCCCGATGCGCCATGATGATGGCGAGCCCGGCGGAGCCGTTGAAACCCGTGATCCAGTCCAGCCGCTCGGCATAGGCGGGAATGTACTCCCCCAGATGCTCGTCGTCGTGGGGAACGATGAAGGCGTCCAGCTCCAGCGTGGCCAGTGTGGCCCTGACCTGGGCGACGCGGGTTTCAATAATCTCGAAATGGTTCATGTCGTTATTGCCAGCTTGTGGTGATGTGAGTGTTCATTGATGGTGGCCGCTTGCCAGGATCTGTCTGATCGATTGGCCTGCCGCCTCGATGTGTTGCTTGAGCAGTACCACTGCTTCGTGCTTGCGCCGGGCGCGGCACAGTTCAAGGAGTCGGGCGTGCTCCCGCTCGGCCTTGTCCACGCCGCCCTGGGCGAACAGCAGTTCGAAACGCACATAGCGGTCGCAGCTCAGATTGATCTGGGCGATCAGTTCCAGTGCCTGGGGGCGATTGGCTGCCTGGTAAAGGGTGGCGTGAAAGCGGTGATTCAACTCGGCCCAGTGTTCGATCTGGGTGCCAGACTCCAGCGCCAGATCAAACTGGGCGAGGATGGCTTGCGCCTGGGCGAAGGTCTCCTCCGTCATCAGGTCGACGGCGTGGAACAGGGTATCGGCTTCGAGCAGTGCCCGCAAATAAAAGAGCTCCTCGATGGCCGAGGCATCCAGCATGGTCACCACGGCGCCGCGATGGGCCTCGAACTTCACCAGCCCCTGAGCTTCCAGTTGCATCAGGGCTTCCCGCACCGGGATGCGGCTCACCGCCAGCTCCTTGGCGATGGCGTCCTGGCGCAGGGGGGCGCCCGCAGCAAACTCGCCACGCAATATCCGGCCGCGGAGGTTCTCCATCACCATCTGGGTTCGGGTCTTGTAAGGTGGGGTCATGCTGGGGTCACGGGCAGGTTGCAAAATTGTATATTGTATAAAGTTTGGCTGAATCTAACGCGCAAGGGCCGTCAAGGCAAGGCTTGGCGGGAGCCATATGCTGCGCATCGGCCAAAAAAATACCGGCCAGCAGGGCTGACCGGTACGGGATTGTGAGACGCGAGGCGCGTTTCTTACAACTGCGGGCCCGCCGCGACCAGGCGTTTGCCTTCGTCGTTGTCGGTGAAGCGCTCGAAGTTCTTGATGAAGCGCCCGGCCAGATCGGCCGCCTTGGCATCCCACTCGGCCTGGTCGGCGTAAGTGTCTCGCGGATCCAGGATGGCGGGGTTGACGCCCGGCAGCTCGGTCGGCACTTCCAGGTTGAACACCGGCAGTACCTTGGTCGGCGCCTTCTCGATGGAACCATCCAGGATGGCGTCGATGATGCCACGGGTATCCTTGATGGAGATCCGCTTGCCGGTGCCGTTCCAGCCGGTGTTGACCAGATAGGCTTCAGCCCCTGCCGCTTCCATCCGTTTCACCAGCTCCTGGCCGTACTTGGTCGGGTGCAGGCTGAGGAAAGCCGCGCCGAAGCAGGAGGAGAAGGTCGGGGTCGGCTCAGTGATGCCGCGCTCGGTACCGGCCAGCTTGGCGGTAAAGCCGGACAGGAAGTGGTACTTGGTCTGCTCCTTGGTCAGCTTGGCGACCGGGGGCAGCACACCGAAGGCGTCTGCGGTCAGGAAGATCACCTTGGTGGCGTGACCCGCCTTGGAGACCGGCTTGACGATGTTGTCGATGTGATAGATGGGGTAGGAGACGCGGGTATTCTCGGTCCGGGAACCATCGTCGAAGTCGATGGTGCCATCGGCGGCCACGGTCACGTTCTCCAGTAGCGCATCGCGGCGGATGGCGTGGTAGATGTCCGGCTCGGCCTCTTCGGAGAGCTTGATGGTCTTGGCGTAGCAGCCCCCTTCGAAGTTGAACACGCCGTGATCATCCCAGCCGTGCTCGTCATCGCCGATCAGCTGACGCTTGGGATCGGTGGAGAGGGTGGTCTTGCCGGTGCCGGAGAGGCCGAAGAAGATGGCCACGTCCCCATCCTTGCCCACGTTGGCGGAGCAGTGCATGGAGGCGATGCCGCGCAGGGGCAGGAAGTAGTTCATCATGGAGAACATGCCCTTCTTCATCTCGCCACCGTACCAGGTGCCGCCGATGAGTTGCATCTTCTCGGTCATGTTGAAGGCGACGAAGTTCTCGGAGTTGAGACCTTGCTCCTTCCAGTTCGGGTTGGTGCACTTGGCACCGTTCATCACCACGAAGTCCGGTTTGAAGGTCTTCAGCTCCTCTTCGCTCGGGCGGATGAACATGTTCTTCACGAAGTGCGCCTGCCAGGCCACCTCGGTGATGATGCGCACTGCCAGGCGGGTGTCCGGGTTGGCGCCGCAGAAGCCGTCCACCACGAACAGACGCTTGCCGGAGAGCTGCTTGGTGACCAGCCCTTTCAGATGTGACCACACTTCCGGGGTAATCGCCTTGTTATCGTTTTTACCCTGGTCAGACCACCACACAGTATCCTGGGTAGTGGCATCTTTGACGATATATTTATCTTTAGGGGAGCGGCCGGTGAAGATGCCGGTGTTGACGTTGACGGCGCCAAGCTCGGTGACGACGCCACGTTCGAAGCCCTCAAGGTCTGAGCGGGTCTCTTCAGCGAAAAGCTGCTCATAGGAGGGGTTGCGAACGATTTCCTGGCTGTTTTTGATACCGTATTGGTCCAGCTTCAGTTGTTGGGCCAGGGTGGGTTCTACCACGATTGTCATTGTATTCTCCTGGGTTCAGAGGTGTGTAGGGTTCTATCTGACGTTCATGCTACCACCTAGGTGGTAGTTTTTAGCGATCGCCATCAAACTTTATAAAATAGGGTATTTTTTTGTTATTTAAGTTAAAGGCGGGTTTTGCCCGCCTTTGATTAGTGTAACTGGTTTGCATCATTACCGGGAGCCCTGCTGAACAGGGTTTCGATGTCTATCCCGTCGAATTCGTAGTGGGCGCCGCAGTAATCGCAGTGCATGTCGATCTTGCCGAGCTCCTGCACCATGGATACCGCTTCCTCCTTGTCTATCTGCAGCAAGGCCCCTTCGCAACGGGCGCGGGAGCAGGTGCAGCGGAACTCGATGGCCTGGGGATCGAACACCCGTACCTTGTCCTGGTGGTAGAGGCGGTAGAGGATCTCTTCCGCGTCCAGACCGAACAGCTCTTCGTCCTTGATGGTGGTGGTGAGCTGGACCAGGTGGTCGAAATCTTCGCTGTGATCCTCGCTCTGGGCCGGCAGCTCCTGCAGCAGGATGCCCGCCGCACGGGGCTCGCCCTCGTGGTGGCCGGTGCGGATCCAGAGGCGGGTGGCCAGTTGTTCGGACTGGGCGAAGTAGTGCTCCAGGCAGGCCGCCAGGGTGTCGGCCTCCAGGGCGATGATGCCCTGATAGCGCTCTCCCTGATCCGGGGTGATGGTGATGACCAGATGGCCGTTGCCGATCAGGCTTTGCAGCTTGCCGTCAGTCGGCAGTTCCCCTTCATAGCGTGCCACGCCGCGCAATTGCTGGTTGTTGTCGCCGTTGATGACGGCCAGACGTACCGGACCGTCCCCCTGCAGCTGCACCGTGATGGAGCCTTCGAACTTGAGAGTGGCGGTCAGCAGGCTGGTGGCAACCAGCAGCTCGCCCAGCAGGTGCTGCACCTGTACCGGGTAGTTCTGGGCGTCGATGATGTGGCGGTAGGTACGATCCAGCTGGACCAGCTCCCCACGCACTTCGTACTCTTCGAACAGATAGCGATACAGGAGGTCTTGGTTACTCATCATGGTTTCCTAGGATGTTCTTGGGGAAAAATAAACACATTGTTAAACAGGTGGTTAGGAACTAATTCCTCCACCTGTCGTCATAAAGGGGCCACAGACGCGGATTAGGATTGCTTGACCCGGATAAGCTGGCGTCGCTCCTGCTTGTCGGGTCGGCGCTCCGGGCTTGGGGCAAACTGGCTGTTGAAGCGGCGGGCTTCGCTGTTTTCGGCCCGTTTCTTCAGGCTGGCCTCTGTCTCTTCATAGAGTTGCTGGGCCAGCGGGGCGGATTTGCGCTGCTCGCTCACCTCGAGCACCCGCACCTCCCGCTCGTCCTGGCCTTGCCAGAATCGCACCAGGGCGCCGACCTCGACCGCCTTGCCCGGCTTGGTGCGCTGGCCGTTGTAGTGCACCTTGCCGCCGTCGATCTGCTCCCG
Organism: Aeromonas sp. R7-1; assembly: GCF_040908115.1. Classification (NCBI taxonomy): domain Bacteria; kingdom Pseudomonadati; phylum Pseudomonadota; class Gammaproteobacteria; order Aeromonadales; family Aeromonadaceae; genus Aeromonas; species Aeromonas sp. R7-1. Next base: position 31,800 of record NZ_JBFODD010000041.1, read on the forward strand.
CGCCAGACTGCGGGTCTTGTAAAAGCGGGCGGCCCACAGCCACTTGTCGAGACGGACCTGAGTGCTGCTTTGTGCTGGATTCGACATGGATCGGCTCCGGGATGGCTGAAAAGGTGCCTGATTATACCAGAGGCGGGCCCCGGGATAGAAACAGGGGGCATCCGGGTGTGACGGAAACTGAATTTTCACCCCTTGGTCCCATCCGGTCGGTTGTCTCTGGGTCCATTGCCGTACACAATAGCCAACCGACTTGGATGCCAGACAATTTTGAGAAAGATGACGCTACCGTTCAGGGATGATTTGTTGACTTCCCTTCTGGCTCGCTGCAAGGCCATGCCACTCTCCCGTTTCAGCCAGCCCCTGTTCTGGCTTCTGCTGCTGTTGCTGGCCCAGCAGTGCGCCGTGCTCACCTGGCGCCTGTACGAACTGGCCCAGCCCGCTCCCCTGACCCCCTGGCAACCCTCGGTCACCTCGGTGCAGGGGAGTGGCGGCGATCGCCTCGATCTTGGCAACCTCAGCCGCCTCTCTCTCTTTGGCAAGGCGCTGCAACCCCAGGCGGACAAGGCGGCAGAGACGGTGGCGGCGGATGCCCCGAAAACCCAGCTCAACGCCCAGCTCAACGGGGTGCTGGCAAGCTCGGATCCCGCCAAGTCCATCGCCATCATCGCCCACAACGGGACACAGAACTCTTACGGCATCGGAGACTACATCGACGGTACCCAGGCCAGGATACGCCAGGTGTTTGCCGATCGGGTCATCATCGCCCGGGACGGCCGTGACGAGACCCTGATGCTGGACGGGGAAGAGTATGGCAAGCCCCTGCCCAAACCGGCCCGCCAGGAGGGACTCTCCTCCGTGCGCAGCGAACTGCTGGGCAACCCGGGCAAGATCACCGATTACCTCAATATTTCTCCGGTCCGGGTGGACGGTCGCATGACCGGCTATCGCCTCAACCCGGGTCGCAATCCGGAACTGTTCAATCAACTCGGACTGGTCGCCAACGATCTGGCGGTCAGCATCAACGGCCTGGATCTGCGTGACAACGCCCAGGCCATGCAGGCGATGCAGCAGGTGGCGGGCGCCACGGAAATGACCGTCACCGTCGAGCGGCAAGGACAGCTCTACGACGTCTATGTCGGCTTGTCAGAATAATGAATTGGAGTAGCACCAAGAATGACAAATAAAGGGAAGGGCTGGCGTCTGGCCACCATGGCGGCAGCCTTGATGATGGCCGGTTCTGCCTGGGCCACCGAGTATTCCGCCAGTTTCAAGAACGCCGACATCGAGGAGTTCATCAACACGGTCGGCAAGAACCTGAACAAAACCATCATCATAGAGCCATCGGTACGCGGCAAGATCAACGTGCGCAGCTATGACCTGCTCAACGAGGATCAGTACTACCAGTTCTTCCTGAGCGTGCTCGACGTTTACGGCTTTGCCGTGGTGCCCATGAACAACGGCGTGCTCAAGGTAGTGCGCTCCAAGGATGCCAAGACCTCGGCCATCCCCGTGGTGGATGACACCAACCCCGGCGTGGGTGACGAGATGGTGACCCGGGTCGTGCCGGTGCGCAATGTCTCGGTCCGTGAACTGGCCCCCCTGCTGCGTCAGCTCAACGACAACGCCGGCGGCGGCAACGTGGTCCACTACGAGCCCTCCAACGTGCTGCTCATCACTGGCCGCGCCGCCGTGGTCAACCGCCTGGTGGAGGTGGTTCGCCGGGTGGACAAGGCGGGGGATCAGGACATGGACGTCATCAAGCTCAAGTTCGCCTCCGCCGGCGAGATGGTGCGGCTGGTGACCAACCTCAACAAGGATGGCAGCAATCAGGGGGCCAACGCCTCGCTGCTGCTCTCCCCCAAGGTGGTGGCCGACGAGCGCACCAACTCCGTGGTCATCAGCGGCGAGCCCAAGGCCCGTGCCCGCATCATCCAGATGGTGCGCCAGCTCGACCGGGATCTGCAGAGCCAGGGCAACACCCGGGTCTTCTACCTGAAATATGGCAAGGCCAAGGATCTGGTGGACGTCCTCAAGGGGGTCAGCTCCAGCATCGCCGCCGACAAGAAGGGCGGGGCGCCTGCCACGGCCACGGGCGGTGCCAGCATCGGCGGCGGCCAGCTCGCCATCTCCGCCGACGAGACCACCAATGCCCTGGTGATCACCGCCCAGCCGGACGTGATGGCCGAGCTGGAGCAGGTGATCGCCAAGCTCGACATTCGCCGTGCCCAGGTGCTGGTGGAGGCCATCATCGTCGAGATATCGGATGGTGACGGCATGAACCTCGGGGTGCAGTGGGCCAACACCAATGGCGGCGGCACCCAGTTCACCGACACCGGTCTGCCCATCGGCTCCCTGGCCATCGCCGCCAAGGATTACAAAGACAACGGCAACACCGACGGTCTGTCATCCCTGGCGGGCAGCTTCAGCGGCATGGCGGCAGGCTTCTATCACGGGGACTGGGCGGCGCTGGTGACGGCGCTCTCCACCAACAGCAAGAACGACATTCTCTCCACCCCGAGCATCGTCACCATGGACAACAAGGAGGCCTCCTTCAACGTCGGTCAGGAAGTGCCGGTGCAGAGCGGCTCCCAGAGCTCCACCACCAGCGATCAGGTGTTCAACACCATAGAGCGCAAGACAGTGGGGACCAAGCTGGTGGTGACGCCCCAGATCAACGAAGGAGATTCCGTGCTGCTCAACATCGAGCAGGAGGTCTCCAGCGTGGCACAGAAGCAGGCGACCGGGACCGCCAACCTGGGCCCCACCTTCGATACCCGTACCGTGAAGAACGCCGTGCTGGTCAAGAGCGGCGAGACAGTGGTGCTGGGCGGCCTGATGGACGAACAGACCCAGGAGCAGATCTCCAAGGTGCCCCTGCTCGGGGACATTCCGGTACTGGGTTACCTGTTCCGTTCCTCCAAGACCTCCACCGCCAAGCGCAACCTGATGGTCTTCATCCGCCCGACCATATTGCGTGACGCCAATGTCTACTCCGGGGTCTCCAGCAACAAGTACACCCTGTTCAGGGCCGAACAGCTGAGCCGGGCTGCGGAAGAGGGCTATGCCACTTCGCCGGCTCGCCAGGTGCTGCCCGCCTATGGCCAGGACGTGATGATGTCCCCCGAGGTGCAGCAGCAGATCCAGAGAATGCAGGCCCAGCAGCAGGCGACCGCCACCGGCGTGCGCGCCCAGGTGCAGGAGCAGCCCTTCGTGCAGAGCAAGCCCTGATGGCCGCCTACCAGCTCGATGGCAGCGAGCTGCCGGCTCCCCTGCCGGAACTGCCGTTCGCGTTTGCCCGCAACTTCGGGGCCATCCTGACCGAGCGCCAGGGTGCCCCGGTACTGCTCTGTCGTCAGGGGATCTCCCCCCAGACCCTGCTGGAGGTGCGACGGGTGGCGGGCTGTGCCTTCGCGGTGGAGCAGCTTGGCAACGACGAGTTCGAAACGCTCCTGATGGCACACTATCAGCGTGACTCCTCCGAGGCGCGTCAGTTGATGGAGGATCTCGGCAACGAGATGGACTTCTTTGCCCTGGCCGAAGAGCTGCCTCAGAGCGAGGATCTGCTGGACGCCGACGACGACGCCCCCATCATTCGCCTCATCAATGCCATGTTGAGCGAGGCGATAAAAGAAGAGGCGTCCGACATCCACATCGAGACCTTCGAGCGGGCCCTGGTGATCCGTTTTCGCATCGATGGGGTGCTGCGGGAGATCCTGCGCCCCCATCGCAAACTCGCCTCCCTGCTGGTGTCGCGCATCAAGGTCATGTCGCGCATGGACATCGCCGAGAAGCGGGTGCCGCAAGATGGCCGTATCTCACTGCGCATCGGCGGCCGGGCGGTGGACGTGCGGGTCTCCACCATGCCCTCCAGCTACGGCGAGCGGGTGGTATTGCGACTGCTCGACAAGAACAACGTGCGCCTCGAGCTCAAGCAGCTCGGCATGACGCTGGCCAACCGCAACATCATCAGCGAGCTCATTCGCAAGCCCCACGGCATCATCCTGGTGACGGGCCCGACCGGTTCGGGCAAGTCCACCACCCTGTATGCGGCCCTCTCGGAGATCAACTCCCGGGATCGCAACATCCTGACCGTCGAAGACCCCATCGAATATGACCTCGAAGGGGTGGGCCAGACCCAGGTCAACAGCAAGGTGGACATGACCTTCGCCCGGGGCCTGCGCGCCATTCTGCGCCAGGATCCGGATGTGGTGATGGTGGGGGAAATCCGTGACCTCGAGACCGCCCAGATCGCGGTGCAGGCATCCCTCACCGGTCACCTGGTGATGTCGACCCTGCACACCAACACCGCCATCGGCGCCATCACCCGAATGCGGGACATGGGGATCGAGCCCTTCCTGCTCTCCTCGTCGCTCCTGGCGGTACTGGCCCAGCGGCTGGTGCGTACCCTCTGCCCGGACTGCCGCGCACCGCACCCTGTCACCGAGCAGGAGCGTCTGGCCATGGGCATCGAGCTTGCGCCGGATCAGCAGATCTGGCGTCCGGTGGGCTGCGAGCAGTGCAACCACACCGGCTATCGCGGCCGGACCGGCATCCACGAGCTGGTGGTGGTGGACGAGGCGGTGCGCGAGGCGATCCACAGCGCCAGCGGCGAGCTCGCCATCGAGCGGCTGATCCGGGGTCACACCCCCAGCATCCGCCGCGACGGCATCGACAAGGTGCTCAAGGGGCAGACCAGCCTCGAAGAGGTGCTGCGCGTGACCCGGGAAGACTGAGATGGCGGCATTTGAATACAAGGCCCTCGACGGCAAGGGGCGCAACAAGAGCGGCGTGCTGGAAGGGGATTCCGCCCGCCAGGTGCGCCAGCTGCTGCGCGAGCAGGGGCTGACCCCCCTCGAGGTGAACGAGACCACCGAGAAGGCCAAGCGGGAGGCGAACCGCTTCGTGCTGTTTCGCCGTGGTGCCTCCACCGCAGAACTGGCCCTCATCACCCGCCAGCTGGCGACCCTGGTGGGGGCCGGTCTCACCATCGAAGAGGCCCTCAAGGCGGTCGCCGAGCAGTGCGAGAAGGCCCACCTGCGCAGCCTGGTGGCGACGGTGCGCAGCAAGGTGGTGGAGGGGTATTCCCTGGCCGACTCGCTGGGGGCCTTCCCCCATGTGTTCGACCAGCTGTTCCGCTCCATGGTGGCGGCCGGCGAGAAGTCCGGTCACCTGGAGAAGGTGCTCAACCGTCTCGCCGATTACACCGAGCAGCGCCAGCACATGCGCACCAAGCTGCTGCAGGCGATGATCTATCCCATCGTCCTCACCCTGGTGGCGGTGGGGGTCATCTCCATACTGCTCACCGCCGTGGTGCCCAAGGTGGTGGCCCAGTTCGAACACATGGGCCAGCAACTGCCGGGTACCACCCGTTTCCTCATCGGCACCAGCGAGCTGTTGCAGCACTACGGCCTCTGGTTCCTGCTGCTCCTTGGCATTGGCGGCCTGATCTGGCGCTGGTGGCTGACCGACGACAAGCGTCGCCGTCGCTGGCACCAGGTGATACTGCGCCTGCCGGTGATCGGTCGGGTCAGCCGTGGTCTCAACACCGCCCGCTTTGCCCGCACCCTGAGCATCCTCAACGCCAGCGCCGTGCCCCTGCTGGAGGGAATGAAGATCGCCGGCGAAGTGCTCTCCAACGACTATGCCCGCATGCGCATCGGTGAGGCCACCGAGCGGGTGCGGGAGGGGACCAGCCTGCGCAAGTCGCTGGATGAAACCAGAATTTTTCCGCCCATGATGCTGCACATGATCGCCTCGGGCGAGCAGAGCGGCGAGCTCGACAGCATGCTGGAGCGGGCGGCGGACAACCAGGACCGGGAGTTCGAAACCCAGGTGAACATCGCCCTCGGGGTGTTCGAACCCATGCTGGTGGTCTCCATGGCAGGGGTGGTGCTGTTTATCGTGATGTCGATCCTGCAGCCGATCCTGGAGCTCAACAACATGGTGAATCTGTGAGGGTCGGGTGCCCGAATAGGCTTCGCCATTCGAACCTGCAAATTCAATCGAACGATCGTGGTTTAACAGTTAATCGTTGATGGCTCATGCCATCTCATTTCGTTAGGGAGTCAGTCATGCAAAAGCGTCGTCAATCGGGTTTTACCCTGCTGGAAGTGATGGTGGTCATCGTGATCCTGGGGATCCTGGCCAGTCTGGTGGTGCCCAACCTGATGGGCAACAAGGAGAAGGCGGATCAGCAAAAAGCGGTCTCCGACATAGTGGCGCTGGAAAACGCCCTCGACATGTACAAGCTGGACAACAACCGCTACCCCACCACCGAGCAGGGGCTGGATGCCCTGGTCAACAAGCCGACCGCATCCCCTGAGCCGCGCAGCTACCGGGAAGGGGGCTACATCAAGCGCCTGCCGCAGGATCCCTGGGGCAACCAGTACCAGCTGCTGAGCCCGGGCCAGTTCGGCAAGATCGACATCTTCTCCATGGGGATGGACGGCGAAGCCGGGACCGATGACGACATCGGCAACTGGAACCTGAAGGACTTCCAATAAGTGATTCCGCCGCGTCGTGCTCACCGGGCCACCCCGGGGCTGCCTGAATGAAGGTGGCCTCTTGGGCCCGTCACCAGGCCGGTTTTACCCTGCTGGAGGTGTTGCTGGTCGCCATGTTGATGGGACTGGTGGCGACCGCCGTCACCCTCAGCATGGGGGGCGCCAGGGGGGATCGGGAGCTCGACAAGCAGGCGCGCCGCTTCATGGCGACCCTGCAGCAGGCCCAGGAGTATTCGGTCATGGATGGCAGGCTGCTGGGGCTGCGGGTCGAGGAGAACGGCTGGCAGTTTATGTCCCGGGATCCCAAGGATCGCAAGTGGCGTGCACTGACCGGTGACAAGCTGCTGGGGCCGGTGACGTTGCCGGAGGGGATGACCCTGGCGGTGGAGCTGGAAGGCTTCAACTGGCGCACTGCGTCGGACGAACGCCAGGAGCAGGGTCGGGACGAGCGCGAGCGGACACCCCAGATCCTGGTCTTTCCGGGGGGAGAGCTCTCTCCCTTCGTGCTGACTCTGAGCCAGCAGGACGAGGATCTGCACTACCTGCGCACCGTCAGGGGGGACGAGTTCGGTCGTCTCTCCCTGCTGCAGGATGAAGAGGAAGAAGAGTGAAGAGCGCCAGGCCCGCAGGGGGCGTTCTAGCGCGTCGCACCGCTCTGTCGGGCGGCCCCGCCCGGGTGCGCGGCATGACGCTGCTGGAGGTCATGGTGGCCCTGGCGGTGTTTGCCATCGCCGGGCTGGCGGTGATGAAGACCGCGAGCGAACACCTGGCCGGCCTCAATTATCTGGAGCAGAAGACCCTGGCGACCTGGGTGGTGGAGAATCAGCTGGTGCAGCAGAAGCTCGAAGGCAAGTGGCCGGGAGACAGCTGGGTGGAAGGGGACGAGGAGATGGCCGGGCAGACCTGGTACTGGCGCTATCGCGGCGTCGCCACGGCGGACAGCAACTTCAGGGCGCTGGACATGGAAGTGCGCACCGCGCCCAAGGCCGAGAGCCCGGTGGCCATGATCCGGACCTATCTCAGCCGATGAACATTCATCAACGTGCGTCCATGATCCGGAGCCGGTGTCAGCCGATGATCCAGAGCAACCCCCGCCCATCGCGCCACCGCGGCTTTACCCTGCTTGAGATGCTGGTGGCCATTGCCATCTTCGCCACCCTGAGCCTGGGGGCCTATCAGGTGCTGCAAGGGGTGCTGACCAGCGACGAGGTGGCCAAGCGCAAGGAGGCCCGCCTTTCGGAACTGCAGCTCGCCTTCAGCCTGCTGGAGCGGGACGTCACCCAGATGGTGCCGCGCAGCGGTCGCATCGACGGCGAGAACAACAAGGTGCTGCTGGCGGCGTCCCGCTTCGGCCAGCAGAGCGACGACTGGGGCATGGCCTTCATTCGCGGCGGCTGGCTCAATCCGGACGGCATACTGCCGCGCTCCGGCCTGCAACGAGTGGGTTGGCGTCTCAAGGGGCAGACCCTGGAGCGGTTGAGCTACCTCTATCCGGATCCGGCCATTGGCACCGAGCCGCGCATTCAGCCCGTGCTGACCGGCGTGACGGCGCTGCGCCTCTATTTCTACGACAAGGGACAGTGGAAGGAGGAGTGGACCCAGCGCGACCTGCTGCCCTACGGGCTGGCGGTGGAGCTGGAGCTTGAAGACTACGGCACCATCCGCCGCCAGTTCCTGATCGGAGCCGGTGGTCAGAGGGCAGAGAATGGTAACTGATCGTCGTTTTCCCCTGTCTATCACGGAGGATGACGGCACTATTCGACGCCGCCAGTTCCTGATCGGAGCCGGTGGCCAGAGGGCAGAGAATGGTAACTGATCGTCGTTTTCCCCTGTCCGTCACGGAGGATGACGGCACTATTCGACGTCGCCAGTTCCTGATCGGCGCTGGTGGCCAGAGGGCGGACAATGGCAGTTAAGCGCCCCCGCCCTCCTTTGGCCCCCGGCAGACAGCGGGGCATGGCCCTGCTGGTGGTGTTGCTCATCCTCGCGGTGATGGTGATCGTCGCCAGCAACATGAGTGGCCGCCTGCAACTGGAGCTGCGCCGCACCGCCAACCTCACCCTGGGCAAGCAGGCCTGGTGGTATGCCATGTCGGCGGAGGCCCTGGTGATCAAGGTGCTGAACCAGGACTTCAAGGATGACCCGGATCGGGTGAGTCTGGGACAGAACTGGGCGCGGGAGGACGGGGTCTTCCCGGTGGAGGATGGCACTCTCTCGGGCCGGGTACGGGATCTGCAATCCTGCTTCAACCTCAACAGCCTGAGCGTGCCCCTCAAGGAGGGGGAGAACGGCGACGATCTCGAGGCCCAACCTTATCAGTTCAAGGTGTTCCGGGCCCTGCTCGCCCAGCTCGAGGTGGATGATTACGAAGCGGTGCAGCTGACGGACGCCATCCGTGACTGGACCGACAAGGATACCCAGCTGGTCTCGAGCAACGGGGCCGAGGATGCCTACTACGAGGGACTCAATCCCCCCTACCTGGTGGCTAACCAGCGGATGCTGGGCACCGACGAATTGCGGGCAGTGCGCGGGGTGAGCGCCAGCCTGTACGCCCGGTTGGCCCCCTATGTGTGCTCCCTGCCCAATGACAAGCTGGTGGTGAACATCAACACCATCCGGCCGGAGCAGGCGGCCCTGCTGGTGGGGCTCTACCAGGGGAAGATCGGGCTGGACGATGCCAAGCGGGTGCTGACCAGCCGCCCCAAGAAGGGGTGGAAGAACAAACAGGAGATGACGGAGCAGTTGCAGGTTCAGCCGGGTGCCATCACCGGGCTGGATGGCGCCCTGGACATCAAGAGCAGCTTCTTCGAGGCCCGCCTGCTGGCGGAGGTGGGGGAGACCCGCGCCAGGCTTGAGACCGTCTTCCAGCGTGGCAAGGACAACAAGCTGGTGATGCTGCGTCGCCTGAGCGGCGGCGCCGAATAACAAGGGGGCGTGGGGCGGTTCAGCTGCCCTGCGCATCCCCCGATTGGACTGCAACCCATGGCTGTGCGCCCGCCCCCCTGAGGGAGGAGCGGGCATGGCAGGAGAGACATTAGTGAGCGAGAGTCTGGTCATCCGTCTGGGGACCAATGCGCAGCAGCCAGTGCACTGGCTGGTCTGGTCGGCGCAGGAGCAGGAGATCATCGCCTCCGGCATCCTGGCCTCGGCGCACGCCCTCGGCGAGCTGCAGGAGCGTGCCGGTGGTCGCCCCGTGGTGACCCTGGTGCCCGGCAGCGATCTTATCTTCCGGCGGGTCAATCTGCCGGGCAAATACAGCCGCCAGAGTGCGGCGGCCCTGCCCTATCTGCTGGAGGAGCAGATCGCCTCAGACGTGGACGATCTGCACCTGGTGGTGCTCGGCCATCAGGGCCGCGAGGTGGATCTGATGGCGGTGGACAAGGGGAAGATGCACTCCTGGCTCGGTTGGCTGGAGCAGGCAGGGCTCAAGACCCTGCACCTGCTGCCCGACGTGCTGGCGCTGCCGCTCGCCGCCGATGGCTGGTCAGCCCTGCAGCTGGGGGAGGAGTGGCTGGTCCGCCAGGGCCCCCGTCAGGGCATAGTGGCGGAGGAATCCCTGCTGGCCATGCTGCTGGCAGCGCAGACCGAACCCGTCACCCTTCACTGCCATACTCCCATCCCCGCCATGGCGGCGGGCAACTGGCAGGGGGCTGACCCGGAACTGCCCATGCTGTTGCTGGCGAAAGGGGCGCTGACCTGCCAGGCCAACCTGTTGCAGGGGCCCTATCGTCCCCAGACCGAATACGCCCGCTACTGGTTGCAGTGGCGCAAGGTGGCGGTGCTGGCAGGCGTATTGTTGCTGGTGGCCCTGGTGCAGCGCGGTGTGCATCTGCACCAGCTGACGGAACAGGACAAGGCCCTCAAGGCGGAGATCCGGCAGGTCTACACCCGGATCTTCCCGGGAGAGACGCGGATCGTCAACGTGCGCAGCCAGATGACCCAGCACCTCCAGCAGTTGGGGCAGGCTCCGCAGGATGGCGTCCTGTTGCTCCTGACCGAGCTGGCCCCGGTGTTTGCCGAGGTGCCCGGCCTCAAGCCCGAGGTGCTGCGCTTCGATGCAGCCCGGGGCGAGCTGAGGTTGCAGGTGACGGCCCCCGGCTTCACCGAGATCGAACGTTTCCGCGAGCTGGCGGGCAAGCGCTTCGAGGTGCAGCAGGGTGAGGTGCGAAGTACCGAAGGCAAGGTCGAAGGGGCGCTGGTGCTCAAGGGGAGGTCGTCATGATGGACAAACTGCAGAGCTGGTGGCGCGGCATCAGTGCCCGCGAGCAGCGGCTGGTGGCGGTGGGGGGCAGCGTGTTGCTCATCGGGCTCTTCTACTGGGCGATCTGGCAGCCGGTTGCAAATCGCATTGCCGAGCGCGAGCGGCAGGTGGTGAACCAGCAGCAGACCCTGGCCTGGCTCAAGGAGAAAGGGCAGGAGGTGCTGGCGATGCAGGGGGGACAGGGGCGCCAGGTCGATACCGGCGGTACCCTGGACGGTGTGGTGAACCGCACCGCCTTCAACCAGAAGATCAAGATTGCTCGCTTGCAGCCCCAGGGTCAGGAGCTGCAGGTATGGATAGACACAGTGCCGTTCGATGATCTGCTGATCTGGCTGGCGACCCTCTCGGATCAATACGGCGTCCAGGTGCAGATCATCGAGCTGGCCCGCGAGGGGCTGGCCCCCGGGCTGGTCAAGGTCAGACGTTTGCAGTTGAGTCGTTCCCAATGAAGCGAAAAATAGTGATCGCCAGTCTCTTCCTGCTGGCCTATCTCGGTTTCCTGCTGGCCCAGTTGCCAGCATCCCTGGTGGTGCGCCATCTGCCGCTGCCCCCCAATCTGGTGCGGCTGGAGGGGGTGAGCGGCACCCTCTGGAGCGGTCAGGCCGCCCGGGTGCAATATGCCAGCGAGTCCCTCACCCAGTTGCGCTGGGATCTCGATGGCTGGTCCCTGCTGCGGCTGGCGCCCGAGGTGTCGGTGCGCTTTGGCGAGCGCAGCGGACTCAACGGGCAGGGGATCCTGGGTTGGAACGGTGCCGCTTTCGGGCGCGACATCACCCTGAATGCGCCGGCCCCCTGGGTGCTGGATCGGGTGCCGATGAGACCCCCCTTCCCGTTGACGGCGACGGGCCAGTTGCAGCTCAAGATCGATCAGTTTGCCCAGGGCACTCCCTGGTGCGACAACCTTTACGGGGATCTTCACTGGTATGACGCACAGGCGGACACCCCGGCGGGCAAGCTGGCCCTGGGGGATCCCGAGATCACGCTCACCTGTCTCGACTCCCGGCTGGTGGCCAAGATCAAGCAGGGCTCGGAGGCGGTGCAGGTGCTGGGCAAGCTGGAGTTGCAGGCCAATCGCCAGTACCTGTTCCAGGGCACCCTGAAACCGGGTCCCGAGCTGCCGGACCAGATGAAACAGGGGCTCCCCTTCCTCGGCCAGCCCGATGGGCAGGGGCGCTTCCCACTGCGTTATCAGGGCCGCATCTGACGGCGTTGCCCATGGTTTGAACCACCCCGCCCCGGCGGGGTGGTGTCGTTATGGGGGCGCGCCGGCTGGCGCCGTGATGAGGTGATTGAGGAAGAAGCTGAACAGCTCGGCCCGGGAGTGCAGGTTCAACTTGGCGTAGAGGTGCTTGCGGTGATTCTTCACCGTGCCGCTGCCGATGCCGAGTGCATCGGCAATGGCCTCGGTATCCAGCCCCTGCAACAGCAAACCCGCCACCTGGCGCTCCCGCCGGGTTAGCTGATCTCCCCCCACACTGGCGATAGCCTGCTCCACCGCCCCCTTGAGGTCAGTGCCATCTGACCTGGCCGGGCTGCGGGCCAGGCGGGGTGTCTCTTCCCGCCAGTGCTGGCGACACAGGGAGTGGACCAGCGGGAACAGTGCCTCCAGCCTGGCCAGCTCGTCACGGCTGAGGGAGCTGCGCTTGTCGAGGCGGCCCAGAAACAGCATCAGGGTGAGGCCGCCGCGCACCGGCAGGATCAGCCCCACCTCCTCCTGCCAGCCGGTGGCCTGATAGAAGTGGTGGCGATACTCGGGGTCGAGCCGCCCCCGCGACACCTGCGCCAGGGTCCAGACCCCGGCACCCAGCCCCTGCTCCAGCGCCTGCATGAAGGGATCCTGACTGAAGTGGCGGGTGAGGTAGCGGTCGAACAATAGGGCCCGCTGATGATGCAGGTTGTCGTAGAGGTAGACGGGGCGCAGCCCCACCCCGAGCAGCAGGGCACAGTCGAACGCCACCTGTTGCTGGATGAGGCGCACCAGGGCTGCCGGGAAGCCGCTGCCGTGCAGGGCATCGACGGCGGCGGTCAGGCTCAGGGTATCCGTGGCAGGAGACGGGGACATGGCGATGGGCTCCGGGTCAGGGAATGGCTTCCCCACGATGGCAGGATGCTAGCACGGGAGTGGCAAAACTGTCCCCTGGGGGACATATCTGCCAGCACTGCAAACGGCGAGGATGGCCCTCTTTCTCTTGCTGTTGGAGCCCTCCATGACAAATCCTCACCTGCTCGATGAGCTGACCCAGCGCGGCCTGGTGGCCCAGAATTCCGACCCGGTGGCGCTGGCTGACCACCTCGCCACCCCGCGCACCGTCTACTGCGGGTTCGATCCCACCGCCGGCAGCCTGCACATCGGCCATCTGGTGCCACTGTTGATGCTGCGCCGCTTCCAGCTGGCGGGCCACACCCCGGTGGCGCTGGTGGGCGGGGCCACCGGCCTTATCGGCGATCCCAGCTTCAAGGCAAGCGAGCGCCCCCTCAACAGCGCCGAGACGGTGCAGGGCTGGGTGGCCAGCCTGTCGGCCCAGATAAAAGCGCTGCTGCCAGCGAGCGACGGGCTGGCGGCGTCGCTGCTGGTCAACAACGCCGACTGGATGGGGCAGATGTCCGCCCTCGATTTTCTGCGGGACATCGGCAAGTACTTCTCGGTCAACGCCATGCTGGCCCGCGAATCGGTGCGCCAGCGCCTGGCCCGTCCGGATCAGGGCATCTCGTTCACCGAGTTCTCCTACACCCTGCTGCAATCCCAGGACTTCGCCGTGCTCAACCAGCGCCTCGGCTGCACCCTGCAGATCGGCGGCAACGACCAGTGGGGCAACATCACCAGCGGCATGGATCTCACACGGCGGCTGCATCAGACTCAGGTCTATGGCATGACGCTGCCGCTCATCACCAAGGCCGATGGCACCAAGTTCGGCAAGACCGAGGGGGGCGCTATCTGGCTCGACCCGGCGCTCACCTCCCCTTACGCCTTCTACCAGTTCTGGCTCGGCACCGCGGACGAGGATGTCTACCGCTTCTTGCGCTACTACAGCTTTATGCCGCTGGCCGAGATTGAGGCGCTGGAGGCGGAGGATGCGAAGCGGCAGGGGCGCAAGCTGGCCCAGCAGGTGCTGGCGGACGAGCTGACCGAACTGGTACACGGCAAGGGGGCGTTGGCGGCGGCGCAGCGCATCAGCGAATCGTTGTTCAGTGGCGAGGTAGCCCGCCTTGGGGAGAGCGATCTGGCTCAGCTGGCGCAAGATGGCATGCCAAGCAGCCCCATCAAGGGGGAAACGGATCTGGTGACCCTGCTGGTGGAGTGCGGCCTGGCCAACTCGAAGCGGGTCGCCCGCGAGCTGCTGGCGGCGGGGGCCGTCAGCGTCAACGGTGCGATCCGCCGGGATGAGCCGCTCACCGCTGACGATCGGCTGTTCGGCCGCTACCTGCTGCTGCGCCGGGGCAAGAAGCAGTACCACCTGGTGATCCGCTCATGAAGGGGTGAGCGCCTCGATGACGTAGTCGAGGAAGTGGCCGACCAGGGCCGACTCGGCCCGGCGCTGGGTATAGAGGGCGTAGAAATGGGCCCCCTTGGGGCGATAGTCCGGCAGCACTTCGCGCACCACCCCCTCGGCCAGCTCGGCCGCCACCAGGTAGCGCGGCAGGCGGGCTATCCCCAGTCCCTGGCGCATCCCTTGGTGAATCGCCTTCTTGCTGCTGAAGGCCAGTTCGCCCGCTACCTCGAGAGGGATCTCGCGCCCCTGGGCAAGCAGGGGCCAGCGCTCGTGGCGGCCGTACTCCTGGCTGCGGGTGATGAGGCTGTGCTGGTGCAGATCCTGCGGTGTGGTGAGGGGCGGGTGGCGGTCCAGGTAGTCGGCGCTGGCGCAGAGCACCAGATCGTCCACCGCGATGGGGCGCGCCAGGTAGGGCTGGGTGCCGAGCTCAGTGCTGCGAAACGCCACGTGCAGGTTGTCGCGCAGCAGGTCGGCCGGGGTATTGCTGAAGTCGGCGATGATCCGCACCTCCGGGTGGTCGGCGCGAAAGCGCAGCAGCACCGGGGTCAGCACCACTTCTCCCCAGAGATCCGGCGCCGTGATGCGCAGCTCCCCGCACAGTGCCGAGCGGCGGCGCTGCAGGCCGTCCAGCAACTGCTCGTGCAGGGCGATCATCTGGTCGGCCTGGCGGTAGGCGAGCTCTCCTGCGTCGGTCAGTTGCACCCGGCGGGTGGTGCGACTCAGGAGCACGCTGCCGAGGCTCTGCTCCAGGTGGCGCAGATCTTTTGACGCCTTGCTCGGGGTGATGCCGAGCTGGGCCGCCGCCGCGGCGAAGGATCCACAGCGGACGATGGCGACCAGCAGGCGCATCAGGTAGAGGGTGTCGAGCTTGTGGTGACTCATGAAGGGTGGCCTATTGTGTCTTGCTGGGAATGAATGTCTTGCTTGTGCGCCTGATTATATCCTGTTGGCCCGGGTTTATAGTGGCCGCCATGCCATTGCGATCCCGGGAGAGGACGATGAACAAGACACTGGGCGACAGCTTCCACTTCGAGCGAGCCGGATTGCGGCTCAAGAACCGGGCCGTGCTGGCCCCTTTGACCCACAACATGAGCGGCGCAGGCGGTGATCCCGGCCAGGCCGAGCTCGACTGGCTGGCGCGCTGCGCCCGTGGCGGCTTCGGCCTGCTCATTGCCGCCGCCACCCAGGTGCGGCCCGGCGGACGCTGCTGGGCGGGGCAGCCTGCCCTGATGACGGACGCCCAGCAGCAGGCCTTCACGGCCCTGGCCGACAGTGCGCGGCAGGCCGGGGCGCTGGCGGTGGTGCAACTGCATCACGGCGGGATGCGGGCTCTGCCCGAGCTGAACGACGGGGCGCCAGTCGGCCCGTGCGCGCTGGCGCCGGGCGGGCGTTACCCCCTCGGGGTCAAGGGGCTGAGCGAGGAGGAGATTCTGACGCTCATTGACGCCTTTGTGAGCGCTGCGGAGCGGGCCCATGGCGCCGGCCTGCACGGGGTCGAGCTGCACGCAGCCCACCACTTCCTGCTCTGCAACTTCCTCAACCCCCTGCACAACCGGCGCACCGACCGCTGGGGTGGCAGCCTCGCCAACCGGGGGCGGATCCTGGTGGAGATAGTGCGCGGCATTCGCGCCCGTCTACCCCGGGGCTTCCTGGTCGGGGTGCGTCTCTCCCCCGAGAGCTATGCCCATATCCAGGGCATCGAACTGGCCCATCAGCTGGCGGTGGCGCGCCTGCTGGCGGACGAGGGGATCGACTACCTGCACTTCTCCATGGGGGACAGCTTCAAGGCGGTGGCGGGGGATCCCGACGGCGGCGCCCTGCTGGAGGCGGTAAGGGTCGGGTTGGCCGGGCGGGTGCCGCTCATGGTGGCGGGCAAGATTAGCGACGCAGATTCGGCGGAGCGGGCTCTGGCCGGCGGCGCCGATCTGGTGGCGGTGGGCACGGCGGCCCTTGGCAATCCGGACTGGATGGAACGGGTGAGCCGCGGCCTGCCTCTGCATGCAGCCCCTTTCACGGCGGCGCACCTCACGGAGGTTGGCTTCACCCCAAGCGCCCTCGACTACCTGGCCGGCATGGGGGTGCTGGCCCCGCGCGATGCGGCCTGAGGGCTTTCATGAACGGTATGCGCTCGGCAGGCTGCTGAGCTGATGTGACAAGGCCCTCGTGAAGAGGGCCTTGTGCGTGTCAGGCGCCGAGAGGGAGCAGGTCGGCGTAGTCGTCGAGCGCCGGGAAGTGCTGGAAGGTGAGTGGCGGCATCTGGCTGTCGGGGTGACGGATGCCGAGCTGGTGGGCGATGCCGAACTCGACCGAGGCGGCCAGGATCCGCTCGCTGTCATCCACGAAGAGGGTGCGGGCCGGGTCGAAGGCCAGCCGCTCGGCCAGTGCCTGCCAGCAGTGCTGGCTCTCCTTCGACCACCCCAGCTCATGGGTGCTCACCATCAGATCGAGGTGCTGGGCGAGGCCGAGGCGTGCATCCTTCACCGACAGGCTGGCGGGATGGGCATTGGTGAAGAGCACCACCTGCTTGCCGGCGGCCTTGAGTGCGGCCAGGAAGGGAATGACGTTGGGGCGCCACTGGATCTTCTCCAGGATCTCCTGTTTGAGGGCGCGGATGTCGAGCCCGAGCGTCCGGGTCCAGTAATCCACGCAGTACCAGTCGAGGGTGCCGTTGACCGCATGATAGTGGGTGTCTATCTGCGCCTTCGCCTCGGCCAGCGGCAGGCCGAGTCGCTCGGCGTAGCGCGCCGGCACCAGGGTTTGCCACAGGTGGCTGTCAAAATGGAGATCGATCAGGGTGCCATCCATGTCGAGCAACACGGTATCAATCTGGTGCCAGGGCAGGGGAGTCGACATGGGGCCTCGCGATGTCTGTGGTGATGGGAAAAACGGGGCGCATTATAACGGATTTTTCAGGCATCTTTCCCCTCTTTGCCCCGTGGTGTTCGGCAGGGGAGTCGTTTACTCTTGAAACACGATTTTTTAACGAGCAGTCAGCCCCCGATGAGCGATCCCCACAAGCGCAATCCCGTCCACCTCAGTGTCGAGACCATGGCCCATGACAAGAGCAAGCCGGAGATCCTCAAGGCCGAGATCGTGGCCGAGAGCCGGTTGTTCAAGGTGGAGTCCCTTCACCTGAAATTCTCCAACGGCGAGGAGCGGGTCTACGAGCGGATGCGCGGCGGCAACCGGGGTGCCGTCATGGTGGTGCCCCTGTTCGATGCCCACACCCTGCTGCTGGTGCGCGAGTACGCGGCGGGCACCCACTCCTACGAGCTGGGTTTCCCCAAGGGATTGATAGACCCCGGTGAAAATGCCTTCGAGGCGGGCAACCGGGAGCTGATGGAGGAGGCGGGCTTCGGGGCGAGCAGCCTGACCCTGCTCAAGCAGGTGTCGCTGGCGCCGGGGTATTTCTCCAGCCGGATGGACATCTTGCTGGCGCGGGATCTCTACCCCGAGCAGCGGGTCGGTGACGAGCCCGAGCCTCTCGAGGTGATCCCCTGGCCCCTCAACCGGATCGACGAGTTGCTGGCACGACCGGACTTCACCGAGTCGCGCAGCATCAGTGCCCTGCTGCTGGCCAGCAAATGGCTGGCGGAGCAGGGAAATTAGCCCGCAGAGGGTCTGTTTGGTAATCAGAGGCAGAGGTAAGCACCATGCAGGAGTTGTTGGCCTGGATACCCGAGGTCAAGGAGATCGCCCGTGAGGCGGGCAGGATCCTTCACGAGATCTATCGCGGCGGTCAGTTCGAACGCCAGTTGAAGGAGGATGCGACCCCGGTCACCAGTGCCGATCTTGCTGCCGATGCCTACCTCAAACAGGCGCTGGCAGCGCTCACTCCCCATGTCCCCGTGCTGACCGAAGAGGCGGCCGACATCCCCTTCAGCCAGCGTGCGAACTGGCGCCAGTACTGGCTGGTGGACCCGCTGGACGGCACTGGTGAGTTCATCGCAGGCAGCGGCGACTTCGCTACCCTGATCGCCCTGGTGCGGGACAATGTCCCGGTGCTCGGGGTCATCTATGCCCCCGAATCCGATCTGCTCTACTGGGCGGTGCGTGGTCACGGCGCCTTCAAGGAGGCGAACGGCGAGAGCCGTCCCATCAGCGCCATCCATCATGAACACGATCAGCCAGACTCCCTGGTGGTGGCCATCAGCCGCCGCCAGAAACTGGAGAACCTGACCCGTCGCCTCAACCCGGCCATCCACTACGAGCTGATCCCGCTCGGCTCCAGCTCCCTCAAGTCCTGCCTGGTGGCGGAAGGCGTGGCGGATTGCTACGTGCGTCTGGGCCCCACCGGGGAGTGGGATACCGCTGCCGCCCAGTGCATCGTGGAGGCGGCAGGGGGGCGCATCCTCAGCCTGGCGCTGCAACCGCTGAGCTACAACGAGACCGAGTCGCTGGAGAACCCGGACTTCATCGTGATGGGGGACCCGGATCTCGCCTGGGGTCGCATTCTGGCCCACTGACGGGTCGACCAGCTCGCAGGGAATGCAATCAGGCGACCACAGGGTCGCCTGATTGCATTGGTGTGATCCACTGGCTGGTTACGGGGATTTTAGGGAGATTCGCTAGTGATGGCGATAACGGCAGTGGATCATCACATCCAATCTGGCTGTACTGGCATAAATTTCATTTAATTCTGAAAACATGCATTTCATCGAAACAAAAAATCGACGTCGGTTTTAATTTTGGTTTTATATTCCTAACTTTTGGTTAATGTCAGGATTAATCGAATAATCCGGGGTGAAATTTCCTCCCAATCTCACTGGTGGAACAGGGCTTTGCCAGTGAGATCTGCCAGTCTCCCTTTTTGAGAATTAAATGCTAAAGGAGCACAATCTTTTTAGATTTTAATACTACGTAAAAGTGATTTATCGATGAGTTTATCTGCAGACGTCTCACGGGAGCTCTCCGGTTCCCCCTCCACCATGGCCAGCACCGGCTGGCGTCGCCACGACACCCATTGGGTCATCAGCCTGTTCGGCACCGCCGTCGGCGCCGGCATTCTGTTCCTGCCCATCAACCTGGGTCTGGGGGGGATCTGGCCCCTCATCATCGTCGCCGTGCTGGCCGGTCCCATGACCTTCCTCGCCCACCGCGGGCTGGCGCGTTTCGTGCTTTCGTCGTCGCGCCCCCAGGCCGACTTCACCGAGGTGGCCGAGGAGCACTTCGGCAAGATGGCCGGGCGCCTCATCTCGGCGCTCTATTTCCTCTCCATCTTCCCGATCCTGCTCATCTACGGCGTCGGGCTGACCAACACGGTGGAGAGCTTCATGGTCAACCAGCTCGGCCTGGCCTCCCCGGATCGGGTGATGCTCTCCGGCGTGCTGGTGTTCGCCATGATCGCCGTGATGCTGGCCGGCGAGAAGGCGATGCTGCGGGCCTTCGCCGTCATGGTCTACCCGCTGGCGGCTATCCTGCTGGCCCTCTCCTGCTACCTCATTCCCCAGTGGCAGTGGCCGGAAGTGACCGCCTTTGAAGGCACGAGCTTCCTCAACACCGTCTGGCTGGCGCTGCCGGTCACCGTGTTCGCCTTCAGCCACGCCGCCGCCATCTCGGGCTTTGCCAACGTGCAGCGCCGGGAGTACGGGGAGCAGGCCGAAACCAAGAGCGGCCTGATCCTGCGCAACACCACCGTCATGCTGGTGGGCTTCGTGCTCTTCTTCGTCTTCTCCTGCGTGCTGAGCCTCTCCCCGGCTCAGTTGGCCGAGGCCAAGGCCCAGAACGTCTCCGTGCTCTCCTATCTCGCCAACATCACCGACAACCCGGTGATCGTGACCCTGGGGCCGCTCATCGCCTTCATCGCCATCAGCTCCTCCTTCCTCGGCCACTTCCTCGGTGCCCGCGAGAGCCTGAAAAGCCTGATCGCCAAGCCCACCGGCCTGCCGCTGGCGAAGGCGGACAAGCTCGGCATCGCCCTGATGTTCTTCGCCATCTGGGGCGCCGCCATCATCAACCCGGGCATTCTGGGGTTGATGGAGACCCTCTCCGGTCCCGTCATCGCCATGATCCTCTTCATCATGCCGGTGGTGGCCATCTACAAGGTGGAGGCGCTGGCCCGCTTCCGTCACCGTTGGGTCAACGGCTTCATCCTGCTGACCGGTGCCCTGGCGGTCTCGGCCCTGCTGTTCAGCCTGCTGAAATAAGCCAGGCCGTCAGCATCAAACAAGAGAGGCGACCCCGGGGGTCGCCTCTCTTGCTTCTGCTTTCTGGTTGCCTTGCCGTGTCTCACCCCAGCTTGGCGCCGTTCTCCACCGCCTGCTCGGGGATGGCGATCACCACGGCGCCATCCGGGCGATAGAAGCCGGTCAGCAGAAACTCCGACTGGATGGGGCCTATCTGCTTGGGGGGAAAGTTCACCACGGCGACGATCTGGCGGCCCACCAGATCCTCCGGTCGATAGAGGTCGGTGATCTGGGCGCTGCTCTTGCGCACCCCGAGCTCGGGGCCGAAATCCGCCCACACCTTGTAGGCGGGGCGGCGCGCCTCGGGGAAGGGCTCGACCCGCACCAGGGTGCCCACCCTGAGCTCCACCATCTCGAAATCCTGCCAGCTTATGGTCTGCATCTTGGCTCCTCGTTGCTCATACCTTGCATGAGCCTCAGCATGCCTCGAATGCCCGGGGATTGTCTTCGGCAAAGAGCCGACTGATTACGGCAGGCGGCCGTTTTGCCGGCGCCAGAGGGAAGGGGTCAGTCCGGTCTCGGCCAGGAAGCGCTCGGCAAAGGCTCCCTGGTTCTGGTAGCCGCAGCGGCTGGCCACTTCGCCGACTGGCAGCCGGGTGCGAGCGAGCAGGGTGCGGGCCAGTGCCATACGCCGCATCCTGAGGTAGTGGGAGACGCTCGTGCCCACCTGCTGGCGAAAGGCGTGTTTGAACTGGCTCAGGCCGAGGCAGGCGATGGCGGCGAGTTCCTCGTTGGTGAGGGGGTCTGCGAGGTGGGCTTCCATATGACGCTGCACCTTGGCGATACGAGGGGCTATGCGGGGAGCGACGGCGGGGCCCATGCCGCGTCCCTCGGTCAGCAGCCCGAGCCACACCTGATCCATGCCGGCCACGTGGCGCCCCTCGGCCACCATGCGGTGCAGGAAGGCGAGGTAGTGGCGCTGAGCCTCATCCAGCTCGACGAAGGGGTGGTCCCCCAGGGCGGCTGGCAGCCAGTGGCTCTCCTGCACCAGAAACACGTGCGCCGGGTCGGCGGCGTAGTCGTGGCGAAGGCCAGGGGCGATGATGCAGGCAAAACCGGGGGCGAGGCGACATCCCCGGCCCTGCACCTCGATCTCGAGGGGGCCGACGAGGGGGATCACCAGCTGGGCGTGGTCATGACTGTGGCTCTGCATGTCGCTCTGGTAGTGACGCAGGCTGAAGGGGGAGGCGGCAGATAAGCATGACGCGGCACCGGGCCGCGTCATTGACAGGGATGCATCGTTTGCCATGGGCAGCCGCATTACTCGGCGTCGAAGTCTTCGATCTCTTTGCCAAGGGCTTCCATGATGGCGCGGGCCTCGGCGGGGACGCTGTCCGGGTGATCCTTGCGCAGATCGTCGTCACAGGGCAGCGGCTGGCCGGTGAAGGCGTGCAGGAAGGCTTCGCAGAGCAGCTCGCTGTTGGTCGCATGACGCAGGTTGTTCACCTGGCGACGGGTGCGCTCATCGGTCAACACTTTCAGCACCTTGAGCGGGATCGAGACGGTTATCTTCTTGACCTGTTCGCTCTTCTTGCCGTGCTCTGCATAGGGGCTGACGTAGTCGCCGTTCCACTCTGTACCCATGTTCCACCTGTAGTCGTTTGGCCGTGAGCGCGGATTTTAACCCTTAAGGAATTCAATGGCAATCCAACAGCAAAGCCATTTAGACGTCTAGAAGTGTTGACGGCTTTTTTAAGGTGGCGTAGTGTGGTGCACCATGGGCCGGCAGTCCGGCCAACGAAAATGAGAGCGGGGCTGGACGACCCACGAGGCGGACCGGCTCCGGCAACCCATCAAGGAGAGTGACATGACCCACAAGGCCACCCTGGCGGTACGCACCGGGATTGAGACAGACACGCAGCACGGTGCCGTGGTGCCCCCCATCTACCTCTCCAGCAACTACACCTTTGCCGACTTTGGCGAGCCCCGTCAATACGACTATGCCCGTTCCGGCAACCCGACCCGCACCAATCTGGCGGACGCCCTGGCGGCCCTGGAAGGGGGAGCCGGCGCCGTGGTGACCGGCACCGGCATGGGGGCCGTTCACCTGGTGACCACGGCTCTGCTCAAGGCGGGGGATCTGCTGATCGCCCCCCACGACTGCTACGGCGGTACCTGGCGTCTGTTCGAGTATCTGGCGGCCAAGGGCCACTACCAGGTGCAGTTCGTGGATCAGGGGGACGAGGTGGCGCTGGCCGCCGCGCTGGCCCAGAAACCCGCACTGGTGTGGGTGGAGACCCCCTCCAACCCGCTGCTGCGGGTGGTGGACATCGCCGCCATCGCCGAGGCCTCCCACGGGGTGGGGGCCCAGGTGGTGGTGGACAACACCTTCCTCTCCCCCTTGCTGCAACAGCCCCTGGCCCTTGGTGCCGACGTGGTGGTCCACTCCACCACCAAGTACATCAACGGCCACTCCGACGTGGTAGGGGGTGTGGCGATCGCCAAGGATCAGGCTCTTGCCGACTCCCTGGTGTGGTGGGCCAACTGCCTGGGGCTCACTTCCGGTGCCTTTGACTCCTACCTCACCCTGCGGGGCCTGCGCACCCTGGCCCCGCGCCTGCGCACCCATCAGGAGAACACGGATCGCATCCTCGCCTTCTTGCAGCAGCAGCCGCTGGTCAAGCGGATCTATCACCCCAGCCTGCCGAGCCATCCGGGCCACGACATTGCGCGCCGTCAACAGTCCGGCTTTGGCGCCATGCTAAGTTTTGAGCTCGATTGCAACGAGACGGGGCTGCGCGCCTTCCTCGCGGGGCTGCGCCTCTTCTCGGTGGCGGAGTCCCTCGGCGGTGTGGAGAGTCTGGTGGCCCATCCGGCCAGCATGACCCACAGGGCCATGACCCCTGCGGCCCAGCAGGCGGCGGGTATCAGTGCCCAGTTGCTGCGCCTGTCGGTGGGGATCGAACACGGTGAGGATCTGGTGGCCGATCTGGCCCAGGGGTTTGAACAGGCGCAGTTGGCACAACAGGCAGAGCAGGTGAAGTAATGGAACAACAACAAGGAGAGTGTGTGGTGGCAACAGAGGCAGTCTTCAAGCGGCGCCATGTACACAAGTTCGGCGGCAGCAGCCTGGCGGATCCGGTCTGTTATCGCCGGGTCGCCAGCATCGTCGAGCAACAGGTGGGGGGCAACGAGCTGGTGGTGGTCTCCGCCGCGGGCAAGACCACCAACCGGCTGATCCAGCTGGTGGAGCTGGCGGAAGCGGGGGATGAGGCCGCAGGCGAAGCCATCACCGCCCTGCACGCCTATCAGCAAAGCCTGATCGACGGCCTGCTGGAAGGGGATCTTCACCTCGATCTGAGCCAGCAACTGACGGACGACATGCAGCTGATCGCCAAGACCCTGGAGGGGCAGTTTGACCGCTTCGAGCGCAACGGCCTGCTCGCCTTTGGCGAGGTGTGGTCCGCCCGTCTGCTGGCTGCCCTGCTCACCAGCCGGGGTGAGGCGGCCGCCTGGCTCGATGCCCGCAGCTTCCTGCGCGCAGAAGACGGCGCCCTCATCAAGGTGGATACCGCCCTCTCCAGCGAGCTGCTCAAGGCCCGCCTGGCCGAGCACGCCGGTCGCATCGTGGTGACCGGCTTCATCGCCGCCGACATGGAGGGGCGTTCCCTGCTGCTGGGGCGCAACGGCTCCGACTACAGTGCCAGCCTCCTGGCGGCGCTGGCGGACGGCGAGTCCACCACCATCTGGAGCGACGTGGCCGGGGTCTACAGTGCCGACCCGCGCCGGGTGAAAGAGGCTCGTCTGCTGGAGCGCCTGAGCCTGGCCGAGGCCAACGAGCTGGCGCGCCTGGGCTCCTCGGTGCTGCATTCGCGTACCCTGCAGCCGGTGGCCGACAGCCGCCAGCGACTCACCCTGCGCTGCAGCTACAATCCGGACGAAGGCTGTACCCACATCCTGCGCCGTGCGCCCCGCTCCGGCGGTGCCCGCATCGTCTCCTCGGTGGATCAGATAGCCCTCATCGAGCTCAAGGTGCTGCCGCAGACGGACTTTGAGCAGACAGTGGCGGCCATCGAGGCCCATCTGGCCCGCCATCGCCTCCATCCGCTCACCCTGCAGCGCCAGCCGGATCGGCGGGTCCTGCGTCTGGCCTACACCCTGGAGGTGGCACAAGGGGCCTTCGAGGTGCTCCGTGACTTCCAGTTGCAGGGCAACTTTACCGGCCTCATCCAGAAGGAGGGGTTCAGCCTGGTCGCCCTGGTGGGGGCCGGCGTCACCGACAACGCCGAGCAGTGCCACCGTTTCTACCAGCTGCTGGCGGATCAGCCCCTGGAGTTCGTGCAGGTGGCCAAAGACGGCCTGAGCCTGGTGGCCGTGCTGCGCCAGATCGTGCTGGAGCCGCTGCTCATCGCTCTGCACAGTGCCCTGTTCAGCCGCCCGACCCGGGTCGGGCTGGTGGTGTTCGGCAAAGGCAATATCGGCGGTCACTGGCTGGGGCTCTACGCCCGCGAGAAGGCGCGCCTCGAGCATGAGCTCAATCTGGCGCTCACCCTCTACGGGGTCTTCGACTCCAAGGGCGGGCTGCTGGACGAAGAGGGGCTGGATCCCCTCAAGGTACAGGACAACTTCCATCCCAAGCCGCTCATCTGGCCGGAGCTGCTCTCCCAGCTGGAGCAGCACAGTTTTGACTCCCTGATCGCGCTCGACATGACCGCCAGCGAGACGGTGAGCCGCTACTACCCGGACTTTGCCCAGCTCGGCATCCACATCATCGCCGCCAACAAGTTTGCCGGTGCCGCCGACAGCGAGTTTTACCAGCGCATCAAGCAGACCTGCCGCGACCATCAGGTGCAGTGGCGCTACAACGCCACCGTGGGGGCCGGGCTGCCCATCCAGTCCAGCATCCAGATGCTGCGTCAGAGCGGTGACCGCATCCAGGGGGTTTCCGGCATCTTCTCCGGCACCCTCTCCTGGCTGTTCCAGCAGTATGATGGCACTCGCCCCTTCTCCGAACTGGTGGACGAGGCGTGGCAACACGGCCTGACCGAGCCGGATCCCCGGGAGGATCTCTCCGGTCAGGATGTGCGCCGCAAGCTGCTTATCCTGGCGCGGGAGGCGGGCTTCGAACTCGACTCCGCCGACATCGAGCTGGAGAACCTGGTGCCGGTGGTCCTGCGCAAGGTGAGTGCGGATCAGTTCATGGACAGGCTCAAGGAGCTGGATGACCCTATCCAGACCGCCTTCGAGGGGGCGCGCCGGGTCGGCAAGGTGCTGCGTTATGTCGCCCGCTTCGAGCACGACGGCAAGGCCCGCGTCGGGCTGGAGGCGCTGGAGCCCCATCACCCGTTTGCCAACCTCTTGCCCTGCGACAACGTGTTCGCCATCGAGAGCGACAGCTATCGCACCAACCCCCTGGTGATCCAGGGGCCGGGAGCGGGCCGGGAAGTGACGGCCGCCGCCATCCAGTACGATCTCTGGCAGATCTGCGCCAGCCTCTGAGGCTGCGTGACACGATGCAATGAGAAGAGGCGCCCCAGGGCGCCTCTTCTGTTATCGGGTGGCGGAGTTACCAGAACAGCCGGCCCAGGAGGGGGGCGAGCAGCACGGTGGCCATGCCGGCGATCATCATCACC
Organism: Aeromonas sp. R7-1; assembly: GCF_040908115.1. Classification (NCBI taxonomy): domain Bacteria; kingdom Pseudomonadati; phylum Pseudomonadota; class Gammaproteobacteria; order Aeromonadales; family Aeromonadaceae; genus Aeromonas; species Aeromonas sp. R7-1. Next base: position 57,813 of record NZ_JBFODD010000041.1, read on the forward strand.
ATGCTGGAGACCACCCCCTCCTCGTTGCCCATCTGATAGGCCCTGGCTGTCCCGGCCCCGTGAGCCGAGGCACCAAAGCCCGCGCCCTTGCCGAGGCGGCTGCGGATGGCGAGCACGGTGAGCACGCTTTCTCCCACCGCCATGCCGATGACGCCGGTCAGCACCACGAACAGGGCGGTGAGATCGGCGTTGCCACCCACGGAACGGGTCGCCTCCACCGCGAAGGGGGTGGTGATGGATCTCATGGCCATGCTGCGTTGCAACAGCTCGGAGAGGTTGAGCCAGCGGGCCAGCAGCACTGTGCTGCCCACCGCCATCACCACGGACGCCACGACCCCGACCGAGAGGGAGAGCCAGTGGCGGCGCATCAGCTGGCGATTCTCGTAGACGGGCACCGCGAAGGCGACGGTGGCAGGGCCCAGCAGCCAGAGCAGCCAGTGGGATTCGGCCATGTAGTCCCGGTAGGGAATGTGGAACAGCATCACCACGGCCACCAGCAGGGTGGGGGCGAGCAGCAGCGGCATCAGGGGCAGGATGCGCTTTTTGCCATAGAGCCACTTGCTGGCGTAGTAGAAGAGCAGGGTCAGGGCGAAGCAGAGCAGGCCGAGCAGGGTGTCAGACATGGCGGCGACTCCGGCGGGCCAGCTTCAGCTCGAGGCGATAGACCCTGTCCACCACCAGGGCCGTGGTGCCGAGCACCAGCACGGTGCTGACGATCAGGACCACCATGATGCGCCACCCCTCCTGCAGCAGCAGCTCCTGATAGTTGACCACGGCCACCACGGCGGGGACGAAGAAGAGCAGCATCTCCGCCAGCAGCCAGCGGGCCCCGGCACTGAACCACTGGGCCTTGACCACCCCGAGCAGGATGCAGACCAGCAGCAGCAACATGCCGGTGAGGTTGGCGGGCAGGGGCAGGTGCAAGGTGCGCACTGCGATGTCGGCCAGCAACCAGATGGCCGCCAGCAGGGCGATTTGGAAGGGGGTTTGCAACCAGCGAAGGCAGAGGGTTTTCATGGCAAGCGTCTTTCTGTGAACCTGCTCACAGTATAGAGGGGGACCAAACCTGCAAAAAATGAATTTAAATTATCAAAATCATGCCAAAGAGGCATGATTTAGCCAGCCATTCCCGTCAAGAGAGCACCATGGATATTCGAGCCCTGCGTTACTTCGTCGAGCTGGTGCGGGAGCAGAGCTTCACCCGCGCCTCCGAAAAGCTGTTCGTCACCCAGCCCACCATCAGCAAAATGATCCGCAACATGGAAGAGGAGCTGGGCCAGCCCCTGCTGAGCCGGGTTGGCCGCCGCTTCACCCTGACCGACAGCGGCCAGGTGCTGTTCAATCGGGCCCAGACCATCCTGGCGGAGATGCAGCAGCTGGAGGCGGAGCTGGCGGATCTGCAGAGCCTGCAATCCGGGCGTCTTGCCCTCGGCATCCCGCCCATGGTGGGCCATGTCTATGCGGATCTCATCCGTACCTATCGCAGCCGCTACCCCGGTGTGGAGCTCTCCATCGTCGAATATGGCGGGCGGCGCATCGAGCAGGCGGTGCTGGCGGGGGAGCTGGATCTCGCCATCACCATGCTGCCGACCAGGGAAGAGGGGGCCCTCTGCGCCCTGGATCTGGACAGTTACCCCATCCGGGTGGTGCTGCCGGACCTGCCCCGCTGGCGCGAGGGGGGCGAGATCCGGCTGGAGGCTCTGCGGGACGAACCCTTCCTGCTCTATACCCAGGCCTTCACCCTGAGCGAGCGGCTGGAGCAGGCCTGCGAGCAAGCCGGGTTCGTGCCTCAGGTGGCGGCCCGCAGCAGCCAGTGGGACTTTCTCACCGCCATGGTGCGAAGCGGCATGGGGGTCGCTTTCCTGCCGGAGCCCATCTGCCGGCGGCTGACGCCGGACGGCCTGGTGTTGCGCCCTCTGGCCCCGGCGCTGAGCTGGCGGCTCGGGGTGATCTGGCCAGGGGATCGCTACCTCTCCCGCACCGCCGAGGCCTGGCTTGCCCTGTGCCGCGAACAGGGCTGAAGAGAGGGTCTGGGGTTAGGGGGTCCCCGGTGACGCCATGCCTGTGACGAAGCGGGCATAGGCTGCGGAGTGTCGCACCTCCTCAATCTCGTCCCACACCTGTTGGCTGAGATCGGGGTGGGCCTGATGGAAGGGGTGGGAGAAGATGAGGTAGTAGGGTTTTTCGACCAGGGGAGGGGTGATCCGCTCGAGTGTGGCCTGCAACTGCGGGTGGGCGGCCAGGGTCCGTTCTGCGACCCCGGTTTGCAGGGCGGCGGCAACGGCGCGCTGCATCGCGACCTTCTTGAGCAGGATCAGTGGTTCCCTGCTGGAGTCATCCACCCTGACACCGCTCTCCTGCAGCTAGGCGACGATGGAGAAACCGGACTGCGCCGCAATGACGCCCCGGGCGACGAGCTGCCGGCCATCCCAGCGAACCTGTCCGCCTTTTGGCTGGTAGAGGCTGTAGCTCTCGGTGAGCAGGCGCTTGGCGGGATCAGGTGCCCCCTGTCGCATGGGATAGACCCCTATGGTGCGAGCAGGCTCTTCGCTGTAGCTCAGCTTGACGGCGGCATCAAGCTGGCCCTGGCTGACGAGGGAGAGGCAGCGTTTCCAGGGCAGGGGGGTGAGAATGATGGGATGCCCGATCCGGTTTGCCACCTCCTTGAGGTGGAACTGCACTATCCCCTCGCCGGACATCAGCAACCAGGGAGGCGAATCGCTGTTCTCCATGCAGGCACGAATGCTGCCGGGGGCGGCCATGACGCAGGTCGGCAGCAACCAGAGCAGCAGCGCCAGGCAGAGAGTGCGCAAGGGGAGCCTGCCTGACAGGGGAGAACCGGCGAGCCAGTCAGGGAGCGATGCCAAAGTCATCCCTCATCGGGTCATAGAGATAGGCGCGGTAGTCGGTGCTCTCGTCGGGCAACTGCGGGTTGGTCAGCCGGAAGATCTGGCGTGAATCGAGCCGGGCAAAGACCAGGGAAGGCTGGAAATGATGGCGCCAGAGGCGCTGCAGGGAGCCATCTTTCCAGGCCAGTTGCAGGCCGCGCAAAAGGCGCTCGCGCTCCTTGCTGTAGGTGGCGTGGCTGTAGAGGGAGTGGATGAGCGGATAGAAGAGGGCGACATGGCTATCCACGGTCAGCCCCGGCAGGCCGGGTCTGTGGATTTTCCACTCGCTCAATATCTCGTTGGCACCACGGCAGAAGAGATCGATCCGGCCACGGGCCACCAGGCGAAACAGTGACTCATAGTTATCCACCTCCTGCACCCTGAAGCCGTTGTAGCGAAGGATGTCGGCATCCCGCCAGCCGGTGCCCACCCCTTGCGTGAACTGCTGCAACTGGGACAGGGTGTGAACCCCGGCCAGGGCCTGGGCACGGGCGCTGCCGACAAAACAGACCCGGTAGCCGAGCACGCCCAGATCGATGGGGAAGGGGACCAGGGTGACGCCGGGTTGAGGGATCTCCTGGGGCCAGCTGTCGACGATGAAGAGGGCATTCTTGCCCGGCGTTTGCACTTCGAGCCGCATCCTCGCCTTGTTCATCCTGATGGCGTCGAGCAGTTCATAGTCGCCGTAATCGGGCCGTGTTTTCTCCAGCGCCAGCTGCATCGCCGCCCGGTAATAATTCATGCGCACATCCTGTTGGGTTTCCCCGGTGATCAGGGTGAAGCGGGTGGCCGCCATCGTGAGGGACGGGAGGGAAAGGAGGAGCAAAAGGAGCAGGGTTCGATGCATCTTGACCGGGTTCGGCAACGTGATTGTGCCCAGTATAGACGGGCCATTCCCGTCGACACAGCGCTATCAGGCTCTGGCAGATCTGACCTCTTGAGAAGGGGGTCATGCGGATTTCATTAAGAGACCCAGGCGACGACATAGCTGGCGCAGCGTCTGGTTGTCGAGGCAGCCAAAGCCGAGCAGCCACCCCTCCAGCGTCGGCGGGCCCAGGTAGAACTGGCCCAGATGACGCAGCCCCAGCCCGCAGGCGTTGGCGGCATCGGTCCAGCGCGCCTCGCCACCGGGGGGCAGCAGCACGGCGCACTGCAGGCCGGCGCCGCTGTGGATGGGGGTGAGCCCCGGGCAGTGCTCGGCCAGTTCCGCCAGCAGCAGATCCCGTCTGCTCTGGTAGAGGAGGCGGCTCTGGCGCAGGTGGGTGGCGAAGTGCCCGCCCCGGATGAAGTCTGCCGTGACCGCTTGCTGCAACTGGTTGCTGTGGCCGTCGACGGCGGCCCGGGCGCGGCAGAAGGAGTCCATCAGCGGCCTGGGCAGCACCAGGTAGGCGAGACGCAGCGAGCCGAACAGCACCTTGCTGAAGGTGCCCACATAGATCACCCGCCCCTGGCCGTCGAGCCCCTGCAGGGCGGGCAGGGGACGCTGATCATACTGGTACTCCCCGTCGTAATCGTCCTCCAGGATCCAGGCGCCGTGACGCTCTGCCTCGGCCAGCAGCGCCATGCGGCGGGGCAGGCTCATGGGGACGCCAAGGGGATACTGGTGTGCCGGGGTGCAGTAGATGAGGCGCGGCGCAGGATGATCCCCATGAGGGTTGAGCCCCTCTTCATCCACCGGCACCGGATGCACCCGGGCACCGGCGCTCTCCATGGCGGTGCGAGCCCCGGGATAACCGGGGTCTTCCACCCAGACGGTGTCACCGGCATCGATGAGCAACTGGGTCGCCAGCAGGATCCCCTGCTGGGAGCTGGTGAGGATCAGGATCTGATCCGGCTCGCACACCACGCCGCGTGATTGCACCAGATAGCTGCTGATGGCGGCGCGAAGTTCCCCAAGCCCCTGGGGATCCCCGTAGTTCATCCAGTCGCTGGCGCGCTGGCGCCACTGTTGCTGCATCAACCGACCCCAGAGTGCCTGGGGGAAGAGACGGGGATCCGGCTGGCTGGAAGCAAAGGTGGTGCCCACCTCGGGCACGTCGTGACAGGCGCCACCCAGGGCCATCTCCTGGCCGCGACGGGAGAGGCCAGCCGCTGACTGGGGCGGGCGCGGCGCGGGGCGCACCGCCGCCAGGGCGACAAAGCTGCCGGCGCCCACCTTGCGCACCAGATACCCCTCCGCCTCAAGCCGGCCATAGGCCAGTTCCACCGTGCTGCGGGAGATCCCGAGATCCCGGGCCAGGAGACGGCTGGCGGGCAGGCGGCTGTGCAGGGGCAGGTGGCCCGCCAGGATGGCCTCGCGCAGGGTACGCACCAGTTGTTCGTGCAGGGGCAGATCCCCTTGCTGCTGGCTGGCGAAGAGCGTTGGCAGAACGGTCATGATGCGCTCCCGTTGGCGCGGGGGTTGCGCCCCTTTCGAGGCAGGGATCCTACCCGCAGGGCATGGCGCGGCTGTGGGGCTGGCGACCGACGGGCAGAGCGGGTGGGGTGGATGGTCATGGTGGCGGCTCGATGAAATTGGTCTGCCCATATTGGCAAAATTGGTCGGCGTGGCAAGGCCATTTTGTCGCTACATTGGTGGTCACAGGGTGGCGCCAGCGGGCGGCACGGATTGGCAACACAAGGAGTCTGCATGTCGGAATACAGTGCCACCATCAGTTGGCAGCGGGGGGAGCACGAGCCCTTCGTCGATCAGCGTTACAGCCGGGCCCATGAGTGGGCGTTTGATGGCGGGGTCAGGGTGCCGGCCTCCTCCTCTCCCCATGTGGTGCCGCTGCCTTACTCGGTGGCGGAACATGTGGACCCGGAAGAGGCGTTTGTGGCGGCCCTCTCCAGTTGCCACATGCTCACCTTCCTCTGGCTGGCGGCGAAGGCGGGCTATCGGGTAGAGAGCTACCGGGACGACGCGGTCGGCATCATGGCGAAAAACGGGCAAGGTCGCCTCGCCATGACCCGGGTCAACCTGCGTCCCAGGGTGATCTTCGGGGGAGAGCGGGAGCCCGCCCTGGCGGATCTGGAGCAGTTGCACCACCAGGCCCATGAGGAGTGCTTCATCGCCAACTCGGTCAACACCGTCGTCACCACAGAGATCGTCATCTAGTCATCAGGAGCGTTCAGGATGAGTCATGTATTGAGCACAGGGGTGGCAGGGGCCGCCGAAGCCAGCGCCTTTTTCGAGGCCCAACTGAAGTTTCGTACCGATCCGGCGGATCTGGCCGCCGATCTGCTGGCCGGGGCGGCGGGGATCGTGGTCATCGATACCCGCTCCCCCGCACACTATGCCGAGGGGCACATTCCCGGCGCCATCTCCTTCCCCCACAGGACCATGACGGCGTCGACCACGGCGTTACTGGACCGGAACCTGGTGTATGTCTGCTATTGCGACGGCATCGGCTGTAACGGTTCGACCCAAGGGGCCTACAAGCTGGCGTCCCTCGGGTTTGAGGTCAAGGAGTTGATAGGGGGTCTGCACTGGTGGCGTCAGGACGGTTTCGCCGTCGCCACGGGCAGCGAGCCCGGAGTGTTGCTGGAAGGGGGAATTGCCTGTGCCTGTTGAACGTTGCAATGAGGGGGGCGACGCCTCCCTGTCCGGCGCCGCCCTTTTCAACGACTTTGGGCAGCCTCTGGGGCGTGCACTGCCAGAATGGCGCGGCGCCGAGTTCCCTCCCCACCGCGCCCTGCATGGCTGGGGCTGTCGTCTCGAGCCCCTTGATCCCGAGCGCCACCTGGGGGATCTGTGGCAGGCATTCAGTGCCGACAGCGGGGCCATGTGGACTTACCTGACCAGCGGCCCTTTCGCGGACGAGGCCGCCATGGGGGTCTGGCTGCGGGAGGTGGCCACCAAGTGGGATCCCCAGTTCTACGGCATCATCGACGAGGGGAGCGGACGGGCGCTGGGTCTGGCGAGCTACCTGCGCATCGATCCTCTGGCGGGCTGCATCGAGGTGGGCTGGCTGCACTTCTCCCCCGCCATGAAGCAGTCACGGCTGGCGACGGCGGCCATGGTGTTGATGATGGCCAATGCCTTTGCTCTGGGATACCGGCGCTACGAGTGGAAGTGCAATGCCCTGAACCTGCCTTCGCGCCAGGCGGCCCTGCGCCTGGGCTTTCACTATGAGGGGACCTTCCGTCAGGCGCGGGTGGACAAGGGGCACAACCGGGATACGGCCTGGTTCTCCGTCATCGACAGCGAGTGGCCCGCCCTGAAAGGGTGCTTCGAGCGCTGGCTGGAGGACGGCAACTTCGACCATGCCGGGCGTCAGCGTCGGCGACTCTCCGAACTGACCGCCGCCTGCCGCTCTGCGGCGTGTTGAGGGCGGCAGATCACCCGCCGGGACGGGGCGGTTTCCGGTGCCGGGGCTTTGGGTATCCTTCGCACACAAGGCGCCAGATCCGATATCCAGACGCAAGAGGCGCCAGTCATGGCGCCTCTTTTGTTTGTTCAGTCGTGGTGATCGCCGATGGGGGCCGCAATCCAGTTCATCAGCCGAACCATGTCCCCGGGGGCCACGCCGACCGAGAGCCCCCGCTTGCCACCGCTCACCAGGATCTCGTCGAAGGCCATGGCGGAGTCGTCCAGCACGGTGGGCAGCAGCTTCTTCTGGGCCAGGGGACTGATGCCGCCCACCTTGTAGCCGGTCAGCTTTTCGGCTTCCGCCGGCTTCATCATCTCCACCTTCTTGAGCCCGGTGGCCTTGGCGAGCTGTTTGAGGCTGCACATGCCCGAGGAGGGCACGATGGCCACCACCGCCTGCTTGTCGTGATGGGCGAGCAGGGTCTTGAACACCTGCGCCTCAGGCAGGCCCAGTTGGGTAGCGGCATGCTTGCCGAAGTCGTCGTGGGCTTCACACTCGTAGGGGTAGAGCCTGTGGGGGATCTTGAGCTTTTTTAGCAAGTTGATGGCGGGTGTCATGGGGTCTCCTCGAACCGTGGCAAGGCCAGACAGTCTGCGCCCGGGAGCCGGATGTGGCAAGAACCAGTCTTCACACCCAATCGGGGCCTGTGTTAGCGTAACCGGGTGCCGGATCCTATGATTTGGGCACTTGTCCCCGCATTCCAATGTAATGCGCCGGCGATCGAAAGGAATCGTAGCCATGAATACCACAGCACTTTGCGCTCGCGATATCGACGCGATGGATCGATATGAGACCCTAGCCAGGCTGACCGCCCTTGATCGGGCCTATGGCATGGTCGAGTTCGATCTCGATGGTCGCATGGTGTCGGTCAATCCCCTGTTTTGCGACATGCTGGGCTATCCCCCCGAAGCGCTGGTGGGCCAGTCCCATCTCATGCTGTTGCCGCCGGATCTGCAGGCGGAGCATGATCTCTTCTGGCAGAAGGTATTGGGTGGCGAGATCCAGTCGGGGGAGTTTCGCCGGGTCAGGCAAGGTGGCAGCCCCCTCTGGCTCCATGCCACCTACATGCCCGTGAGCGACGAGGCCGGCACCCTGCTGGGGGTGGTCAAGCTGGCGCACGACATTACCTCGGCTGTGATGGCCAAGCAGCGGGTCGAGCAGCAGAGCCAGCTGTTTGACATCGTGGTGGCCGCGCACCAGAGTTTTCTGCTCGATCGCAATCTCGGCTCCGCCTGCGATACCGTCTTCGAGCGCCTGCTGAGCGTGAGCGAGAGCTCCTATGGTTTCATCGGCATCATCCAGTACGAGGAGGGTCGTCCCAGTCTCTATGTCCCCTCCATCTCCAATGTCTCCTGGGACGAGGCGACCCATGCCTGGTATGAGCAGCAGCGCCAGAGCCGGGGCGGGCTCATCTTCAGCAAGCTCGACAACCTGTTTGGGCACGTGGTGACCCACAATACTCTGGTGTGCTGCAACGATCTGCCGAGCCATCCAGCCAGTCGCGGTGTCTCCCCCCGTGGTCATCCACACCTGGAGAGCTTCCTCGGCATTCCCATCCGCCACAAGGGGGAGGCGATCGGCATGATCGCCCTGGCCAACCGCCCGGGCGGCTTTGACGAGACCCATGTCAGCCTGCTCGAGCCCCTCACCACGGCCCTTGGCACCCTTATCCACGCCCGCAACCTGGAGGACGAGCGTAGCCGCATGGAGCGGGTGCTGCGCTTCAACGCCGAGCACGACTTCTTGACCAAGCTGCCCAACCGCAGCAGCTTTTTCCAGCAGGCCAACGTGTTGCTGGATCACGTCCAGCACCATCCCGCCGAAGGGGAGGCCTGCTGCCTGGCCTTGATAGATATCGACTTCTTCAAACAAATCAATGATGTATATGGACACCTTGCCGGAGATGCCGTGCTGGCGTCGCTGGCGGGGCTCCTGATGCAGGCGGTACGCAGCAAGGATCTGGTGGCGCGATTTGGCGGGGAGGAGTTCATCCTGCTGCTGCGGGGCACGACCCTGGAGGAGGCCCACACCATCATGGAACGCATCCGGCGCCAGGTGGAGCAGCACACCTTCCTGTACCAGCACCAGCCGATCACCGTCACCATCAGCGTGGGGCTCACGCCCTATCAGATGAGTTACAGGCGCATGGATGACTGGCTTCAATGCGTGGACCAGCGACTTTACGAGGCAAAACGTCGGGGTCGCAACCAGGTCTCCTGATGAGAGGCCATATCGCGAAATAAAACAGGGCGCCATCATGGCGCCCTGTTTGTTGTGGATGTTTTTTCCCCTTAGAGGGGGCTGTGCTGGCGGCAATATCGGGATCCCCGTGCCCGGCAGAGATGAAAAAGGGCGCCGGGGCGCCCTTGTTTGCAACGGTCCGGGATCAGCCGGTGTTGCGCATGCCGGCGGCGATGCCGGCGATGGTGACCATCAGCGCCTGATCCAGCTCGGGGTGCAGGGTCTCCGGGTGGTTGCGGGAGCGATTGAGCAGCTCGGCCTGCAGCACGTTGAGCGGGTCTGTGTAGGGGTTGCGCAGCTTGATGGACTCCTTGATCCAGGGCTGATCGTCCAGCAGGTCGCCCTGCGGGCGCAGTTTCAGCACCACTTCGATGGAGTCGGCAAGCTCCTGACGCAGCTGCTTGCCGAGTGCCCACAGGTTCTCCGGCACCAGGCGGGTGTCATAGTATTCCGCCAGCCAGAGGTCGGCCTTGAGGAACACCATCTCCAGCATCTCGAGACGGGTGCGGAAGAAGGGCCATTGGCGGCTCATCTCGTCCAGCACGCTCTTCTGGCCGTCGTCGATGGCCTGTTGCAATCCCTTGTGGGCGCCGAGCCAGGCCGGCAGCATCAGCCGGTTCTGGGTCCAGGCGAAGATCCAGGGGATGGCGCGCAGGCTCTCGACACCGCCGTTGGGCTTGCGCTTGGCGGGGCGGGAACCGAGCGGCAGCTTGCCGAGCTCCATCTCCGGGGTGGCGGCACGGAAGTAAGGCACGAAGTCCGGGTGACCGCGCACGATACTGCGGTAGTGATCACAGGAGACAGACGCCAGCTGCTCCATCACGGCGCGCCAGCTCTCTTTCGGCTTGGGCGGCGGCAGCAGGTTCCCCTCCAGCACGGCGCTGGTGTAGAGGTTCAGGCTCTGGATGGCCACCTTCGGCAAGCCGAACTTGAAGCGGATCATCTCCCCCTGTTCGGTGACCCGCAGGCCGCCGCGCAGGGATCCCGGGGGTTGCGACAGGATCGCCTGATGGGCGGGGGCGCCGCCACGGCCGACGGTACCGCCGCGGCCATGGAACAGGGTGAGGCGGATGTTGTTGGCTTCAGCCAGCGCCACCAGGGATTCCATGGCGGCGTACTGGGCCCAGCCAGCGGCCATCATGCCCGCATCCTTGGCGGAGTCGGAGTAGCCGATCATCACGTACTGACGGCCCTGGATGTAACCGCGATACCAGTCCACCGACAGCAGGCGTTCCATCACGGCGGTGCCCGCCATCAGGTCTTCCTGGGTCTCGAACAGCGGGGCAACCGGCATGCGGAACTTGCAGCCAGCTTCCTTCAGCAACAGCTGGACTGCCAAGACATCGGACGGGGCACCGGCCATGGAGATGATGTAGATGCCGAACGCATCGGGGTCGTGCTGGGCGATGACGCGACAGGTGTCGATGGTCTCGCGGGTCTCAGCACTGGGATCCCAGTCGCTCGGGATGAGGGGGCGGCGGGAGTTCAGCTCGCGCAGCAGGAAGGCCTGCTTGTCCTCTTCGCTCCACTCGGCGTAGTCGCCCACACCCAGGTAGCGGGTCAGCTCGGAGAAGACCTGGCCGTGACGCTCGCCATCCTGACGGATGTCCAGCTTGACCAGGTGGATGCCGAAGCAGGCCAGCTTGCGCAGCACGTCCAGCAGCATGCCGTCGGCGATGTTGCCCATGCCGCAGGCGTGCAGGGAGTGGTAGCAGAGCTCCAGGGGCTCGCGCAGCTGGGCGGTGCTCTTGACCAGATCCCGGCTCTCGCTCGCCTGGCCCTGTACCTTGGCGGTCAGGTACTCCTGGGTCTCGCGCAGTTGCTCGCGCAGCTCACGCACCAGGGCGCGATAGGGTTCGGGATTGTCGCCGACCCGGGCACGCACGGCGTCGGTGCAATCGGCCATGGAGAGCTCGGAGGTGAGCTCCTTGATGTCCTTGTAGAACAGGCTCACCGCCATCCAGCGGCCCAGCTCCAGCACTTCGGCGGTCACCTTGGCGGTGACGAAGGGGTTGCCGTCGCGGTCACCGCCCATCCAGGAGGTGAACTTGACCGGCGCGGCGTCCAGCGGCAGCCGCACACCCAGATGGTGTTGCAGGCGCTCGTCCAGATTGCGCATGAATTCGGGGATGGCTGGCCACAGGCTGTTTTCCACCACGGCGAAGCCCCACTTGGCTTCGTCCACCGGGGTCGGGCGCTGTTCGCGGATCTCGTTGGTGTGCCAGGCCTGGTTGACCAGTTGCTCGATGCGACTCTGGATCTTGTCCCGCTCGCGGGGCAGCAGATCGGAGAGTTCCAGGGCCTCGAGGCAGTCGTTGAGCTGCACGTGCTTGTGGATCAGGGTACGACGGGTCACCTCGGTGGGGTGAGCGGTCAGCACCAGATCGATGTCCAGCTCGCGCACGGCCTGGATGATGGCCTCCTGGGACAGGTTGGAGGCTTTCAGCTTGTCGAACATCTGCTCCAGCGGGTCCGGGGTGCAGACCTGCTCTTCGCAGCGACGGGAGATGGTGTGGAACTGCTCCGCCACGTTCGCCAGGTTGAGGAACTGGCTGAAGGCACGGGCCACGGGCAGCAGTTCGTCATCGGAGAGGGTACGCAGGGTGTCGAGCAGGCGCTCTCTGTCAGCCTCGTTCCCCTTGCGGGAAGACTTGGCCAGTTGGCGAATGGTCTCAATCTTGTCGAGGAAGGCCTGCCCCTGATGATCCTTGATGGATTTACCCAGCAGTTGGCCCAACATGCCTACGTTGGCCCGTAGTGCGGCGTACTTTTCGTTCATTCCACATCCTTATTTTGTTGGTGCCTCCTGACCTTCCAGGCGGGAGGCGACCTCACTTATTGTTGTGCGATTACAACATATGCTCCGTCATCTTAGGGGGACAATCTACCCAGATTGTCTGCGCAAGGTCAAATAACAAGCCGATTCAGAACATGTATTTCCCTCACCTGTCCCAAGGCGCCTGTCATGTAACTTACTTACATCCCTATTTGGCTAGACGCAGAAGCGCCGGATCAGGTGCTGCAGCACCGCCGTGGTCGGTTTGACGAACGACAGATCCAGGTATTCATCGGGCTGGTGGGCCTGGGTGATATGGCCTGGGCCCATCACTATGGTCTCGCAACCCAGCTGCTGGATAAAGGGGGCTTCGGTGCAATAGTTCACGGACTCGGCGGCCCGGCCGCTCGCCTTTTCTGCCTCCCGCACCAGCTCGGAGTCATCCTGGCAGGCATAGGCCGGAATGGGTTCGTGCAGGTGCTGCAGGTGCAGGCAGCCGGGCTGGTGGATCTCGATGGGGGAGAGCGCCTCTTTCAGCATGCCCATCAGCTCGTCGGGACCCACCTGCGGGGTGGGACGCATGTCGATGTGCAGCTCGCAGCAGCCGCAGATGCGGTTCGGGCTGTCGCCCCCCTGGATGTAGCCGAGGTTCAGGGTGGGCTGGGGCACGGCGAAGCGGTGATCCGCGTACTTTTCCTTCAGATCCTGCTGGAGCCTGAGCACCTGACCCATGGCCTTGTGCATGATCTCCATGGCATTGACGCCGTTGGCGGGATCCGAACTGTGGCCGCTTCGGCCTGTGATGCGAATGGCTTCCGACATGTGGCCCTTGTGGGCCACCACGGGCACCAGCCCGGTGGGTTCACCGATCACCGCGTAGTCGGGTTTGAGTTCAGCTGCGGCGGCGATGGCGCGGGCCCCGGCCATGGTGGTCTCTTCATCGGCGGTGGCCAGGATGCGCAGCGGCTTGCTCAGGGTCTTGAGGTCGACCTCCTTGAGCGCTTCCACGATAAAGGCGAAGAAGCCCTTCATGTCGATGGTGCCGAGCCCGTACAGGCGGTTGCCCTCTTCGGTCACCTTGAAGGGGTCTTTGGTCCAGGCTCCTTCATCGAAGGGAACGGTATCCGTGTGACCCGCGAGCAGCAGCCCCCCTTCTCCCTGACCATAGGTCGCCACCAGGTTGAACTTGCCCGGCAGATCCGGCAGGGCCGTGACCTCGCACTGGAACCCAAGCTGGCCGAACCAGTCGGCCAGCAGCCGGATCACCGCCTCGTTGCTCTGATCCCAGCGAGTATCCGTGCTGCTGATAGAGGGAATCGCAATAATATTCTTATAAAGTGAAAAAAAATCCAGTTTGGCCATCAGCTCCTCCTTGCGTCCCCGGAGTGTTTCTGTTAGAAAATACAAATGCAAAGTGAGTGCATGAATATTCTGTTCGAGTGCTCATCGACAAGGCCTCTAGTTGTAAGGGAAAGTTAATGTTCTGTCACCTGATCTGTAACCGACGACGCATATCCGCCTGAATTGCCCCTCCGCACTCGTTGCATCAAAGGGGCGATAGCCGACCCCTTGCACCGCAGCACCATGCTGTGAATTTCGAACCCAGACTTGGAATACTCAAACATGCTTAAGACCGTTATCGTCGGTGCCAGTGGCTACGCGGGGGCCGAACTGGCCGCTCTGGTCCAGAACCATCCACAACTCGAGCTGTTCGGCCTCTATGTTTCCGCCGGCAGCCAGGACGCCCACAAGCGCTTCTCTTCCCTGCATCCCCAGTGGGTGGGCAAGCTGGATCAGCCGCTGCTGCCCCTGGACGAAGACGGCATGACCCGGATCCTGACCCAGGCCGATCTGGTGGTGCTGGCCACTGCTCACGAGGTGAGTGCGGAACTCGCGCCCAAGTTCCTGGCCAAGGGGTTGCCGGTGTTCGATCTCTCCGGTGCCTTCCGGGTCAACGATCAGCAGTTCTACTCCTCCTTCTACGGCTTCACCCACGAGAATGAGCAGTGGCTGGAGCAGGCCGCCTACGGTCTGGCCGAGTGGAATGCCGATGCCGTCAAGGCTGCCCAGCTGATTGCCGTGCCGGGATGCTACCCGACCGCCTCCCTGTGCGCTCTCAAGCCGCTGCAACAGGCCGGGCTGATTGCCCAGGGGTGGCAGCCCATCATCAATGCGGTTTCCGGCGTCTCCGGGGCCGGTCGCAAGGCCGCCATCAACACCAGTTTCTGCGAAGTGAGCCTCAATCCCTACGGCACCTTCAATCACAGGCACCAGCCGGAGATCAGCCACCACCTCGGCAAGGAGGTGCTGTTCCAGCCTCACCTTGGCAACTATGTGCGGGGCATCCTGGCCACCATCTATGTGCAACTGGCGGAAGGGGTGACGCCGACCCAGGTGGATCAGGCCTACCTCAAGGCCTACGAAGGCAAGCCGCTGGTACGCCTCACCGGCCAGATGCCCTCCATCCGTGGCGTGGCGAGCACGCCCTACTGCGACATCGCCTGGCAGCAGCAGGGCAACATGCTGGTGGTGGTTTCTGCCATCGACAACCTGCTCAAGGGGGCCGCCTCGCAAGCCATGCAGTGCATAAATATCAAGTTTGGTTTTGAACCGGCCACCGGCCTGATTTAACGCTTTAAGAAAGGATCGAGAAGATGGACAAGCAGACGCTGGTAATCAAGTTGGGTGGTGCCCTGATCGAGAACGACGAGGCCCTGACCGCCCTGTTCGCCACCCTGAAGACCTTCCTGGATGATCAGCACCGTCCTCTGGTGCTGGTGCACGGTGGTGGCTGCCTGGTGGACGACCTGCTCAAGGGGCTGGGCATGACCTCCACCAAGAAGAACGGCCTGCGGGTGACCCCGTTCGAGCAGATCCCCGTGATTGCCGGTGCCCTGGCCGGGACCGCCAACAAGATGATGATGGCCAAGGCCATCTCCACCGGCATTCCTGCTGTGGGTCTGTGCCTCGCCGACGGCGGTCTGTGCCAGGTGACCCAGCTCGATCCGGATCTCGGTGCGGTCGGTGACTGCAAACCGGGCAACCCGGCGCTGGTGGCCGGCATCCTGGGGCAGGGCTTCCTGCCGGTGGTGAGCTCCATCGGCATTACCGCCGACGGACAGATGATGAACGTCAATGCGGATCAGGCGGCCACCGCCATCGCCGAAGCGCTGGGCGCCGATCTGGTGATGCTGTCGGATGTGAGCGGCATTCTGGATGGCAAGGGCAAGCTGGTGCCGCAACTGGACAAGCAGAGCGCGCTGGACCTGATGGAGAAGGGGGTTATCACGGACGGCATGGCCGTCAAGGTGAAAGCCGCCCTGCACGCCGCCGAAACCCTGGGCAAGCCGGTCTGTGTCGCCAGCTGGCGCTACCCGGATCAGCTGCTCAAGCTGCTGGCTGGCGGCGCGGTCGGCACCCAGGTCACCCTCTGATCTCCACCGGGAAAAGGACAATCCGATGCAACATCTTCTGAAAGACAGTGATTTAAGCAAGGCCCAGATCGAGGCGCTGCTGGCGCTTGGCAAGGCGGTCAAGGCCGATCCGAAGAAATACAGCCAGGCCCTGGCGGGCAAGAGCGTGGTCACCCTGTTCGAGAAGCCCTCCCTGCGTACCCGGGTCACCTTCGACATCGGCATCGCCAAACTGGGTGGTCACAGCGTCTATCTGGATCAGCAGAACGGGGCGCTCGGCAAGCGGGAGTCGGTGAAGGATTTCGCCAGCAACCTGTCCCGCTGGTGTGACGCCATCGTCGCCCGGGTGTTCGATCACCAGACCCTGGTCGAGCTGGCCGAGTTCGGCTCGGTGCCTGTGGTCAACAGCCTGTGCAACCTCTACCACCCCTGCCAGGGGCTGGCGGATTTCATGACCATCAGCGAGCACTACAGCGATCTGTCCAAGGTGAAGCTGGCCTATCTCGGCGATGGCAACAACGTGAGCCACTCCCTGCTGCTGCTGGGGGCGACCCTCGGTACCGACGTGACCCTGGTCTGCCCGAAAGGCCATGGCCCGGATACCCAGATCTTCCTGCAGGCCCAGGCGCTGGCAGCTCAATCTGGCGCAACCATACATATCAGCGATGATGTCGCGGATATCGAAGGCTTTGACGTGGTTTATACCGATACCTGGGTTTCCATGGGTGACAACACACCAATGGAGCAGGTAAAAGATATCTTCATGCCTTATCAGATCAACCAGGCCCTGCTCGATCGGACCGGCATCCAGCACGTGCTGCACTGCCAGCCGGCCCACCGGGAGCTGGAGATCACCTCGGAGGTCATGGACGGCCCAGCCTCCCTCATCATGGATGAGGCAGAAAACCGGATGCATATCCAGAACGCCGTGCTGCTGACCCTGTTCGGACAGGGCCAGAAGTAATCCGGCAACCGACCCGGAATCACCCCTTTTTATCGAATCATCACGGAGAGAAGTAAATGAGCGGAATCAACAAGATCGTACTGGCTTACTCGGGCGGACTGGATACCTCGGCCATCATTCCCTGGCTGAAGGAGCACTATGACGCTGAAATCATCGCCTTCGTCGCCGACGTGGGTCAGGAGCGTGACGATCTGGAAGGGATCGAGCAGAAGGCCATCGCCTCCGGCGCGGTCAAGTGCATCGTCAAGGATCTGCGGGAAGAGTTCGTCAAAGAGTACGTCTACCCGACCCTGAAGACCGGCGCCGTCTATGAAGGCACCTACCTGCTGGGTACCTCCATGGCCCGTCCGGTGATCGCCAAGGCGATGGTCGAGGCTGCCCTGGCGGAAGGGGCTGATGCCATCTCCCACGGTTGCACCGGCAAGGGCAACGACCAGGTGCGGTTCGAAGGGGCGGTGGCTGCCCTGGCGCCCCAGCTGAAAGTGATCGCCCCGTGGCGGTTGTGGGACATGCGTTCCCGGGAAGATCTGCTGGCCTATCTGGAAGCCCGCAACATTCCCTGCAAGGCGACCCTGAAGAAGATCTACAGCCGCGACGCCAACGCCTGGCACATCTCCACCGAGGGTGGCGAGCTGGAGAGCACCTGGAACGAGCCGTCCGAAGCCGTCTGGCAGTGGACCGTCTCTGCAGAGGATGCCCCGAACGAGCCGGAATACGTCAAGCTGACCGTGGCCAAGGGCGAAGTGGTCGCCGTTGACGACCAGCCGCTCAGCCCGCACCAGATCCTGACCACCCTGAACGAGCGTGCCGGCAAGCACGGCGTGGGCCGGATCGACATCACCGAGAACCGGATGGTGGGCATGAAGTCCCGTGGCTGCTACGAGACCCCGGGTGGTACCGTGATGGTTGCCGCACTGCGCGCCGTGGAAGAGCTGGTACTGGACAGACCGACCCGCGCCTGGCGGGAAAAACTCGGCGCCGAGTTCTCCCACCTGGTGTATGACGGTCGCTGGTTCACCCCGCTGTGCAAGGCCATTGTCGCCTCCGCCAACGCCATCGCCGAGGAGCTCGACGGTGAAGTGGTGCTGAAGATGTACAAGGGTCAGGTCACCGCGGTGCAGAAGAAGTCGCCGAACAGCCTCTACTCCGAAGACTTCGCCACCTTCGGCGCCGACGAAGTGTACGACCAGAGCCATGCCGAAGGCTTCATCCGTCTCTACACTCTGGCGAGCCGGATCCGCGCCATGAAAGAGCAGCATCAAGCCATCGGTGGCGACCATACCCACGGCTAAACAAGCGCTATCACCCGTTGATTCGAGGGGGCATGGCCCCCTCTTTTACAGGCAGAGAGGCCCTTTGCCATCCTCATCGGGTGTGACAAGAGCGGCTGCGCCCTGGCCGCTTCTGTGAGATAACAGGCTCGCAGAAAAACAGGGCAAGATTTCAAGTTCGACGGCGCAAGGCGCCGCCGACAACGCATTCAAGGAGAGCAGTATGGCACTTTGGGGTGGACGCTTCAGTCAGGGAGCCGATAGCCGGTTCAAGCAGTTCAACGATTCGCTGAGGTTCGATTACCGGCTGGCGGAGCAGGATATTCAGGGCTCCATGGCCTGGGCCAAAGCGCTGGTCAAGGTGGGCGTGTTGACCGAGGGTGAACAGGCCAAGTTGCAGCAGGCGATGGAAGTGCTGCTCGCCTCGGTGCAGCAGGATCCCCAGCAGATCCTGAGCTCGGATGCCGAAGACATTCACTCCTGGGTCGAGAGCCAGCTCATCGCCGCCGTCGGCGATTTGGGCAAGAAACTGCACACTGGCCGCTCGCGCAACGATCAGGTCGCCACCGACCTGAAACTCTGGTGCAAGGCGCAGGGCGAGCTGCTGCTCGGCTCCATCACCGCCCTGCAACAGGGGCTGGTCGCCTCCGCCCGTGCCAATCAGGCCGCGGTGCTGCCCGGTTACACCCATCTGCAGCGGGCCCAACCGGTCACCTACGCCCACTGGGCCTTGGCCTATGTGGAGATGCTGGAGCGGGATTACTCCCGGCTGCAGGATGCCCTCAAGCGCCTCGACACCAGCCCGCTTGGCTGCGGCGCGCTGGCGGGCACCGCCTATGCCATCGACCGCGAAGCGCTGGCGTTCGACATGGGCTTTAGCGGCGCCACCCGCAACAGCCTGGATTCGGTGTCCGATCGGGATCACGTGGTGGAGCTGATGCACGTGGCGTCGCTGTCCATGACCCACCTGTCGCGCTTTGCCGAAGACCTTATCTTCTACAACACCGGCGAGGCGGGCTTTGTTGAGCTGTCTGACGCCGTCACCTCCGGCTCGTCCCTGATGCCCCAGAAGAAGAACCCGGACGCGCTGGAGCTCATTCGTGGCAAGACCGGCCGGGTGGTCGGCGCCCAGATGGGCATGCTGATGAGCCTCAAGGCGTTGCCGCTGGCCTACAACAAGGACATGCAGGAAGACAAAGAGGGGCTGTTCGACGCCCTCGACACCTGGCACGACTGCCTCGACATGGCGGCGCTGGTGCTGATCGATCTGAAGGTCAATGGCGAGCGGACCAAGGCGGCGGCCCAGGGCGGTTACGCCAACGCCACCGAGCTGGCGGACTATCTGGTGGCCAAGGGCATCCCGTTCCGTGAGGCGCACCATATCGTCGGCGAGACCGTGGTCTATGCGATCCAGGTGAAAAAGCCCCTGGAAGAGCTCTCCCTCCCCGAGTTCCAGCGCTTCAGCCCCGTGGTGGGGGAGGATGTTTACCCGAACCTGGAGCTGGAAGCGACTCTGGCCAAGCGGGTTGCCAAGGGAGGCGTCGCTCGCGAGCAGATAGAGGCAGCCCTCACCGCCGCCGAGGCCTGGCTGGCCAAACGGGCGGGTTAAGCCAAGCGGCTCGCCATGGGAACAAGAAGGCAGAACGGCAACCCCAGGGTTGCCGTTTTTTTATGGGCACGCCTCGGCGCCGTGAGGCGCGTTGACCAGAAGCTGTTCAGCCCCTGTGTCCGGCGCTGGCCTGATGCACGGCGTCCGTGAGCAGCCGTTGCAACTGGCATCTGGCCTCGTCGGCTTCATGGCTGGCGGCGAGCAGCACCACCCCCAGGGTACCCGGTGAGGGCAGCACGCCGCCGAGGAGGGCGAGACTGGCCGGCATGCCGATGGGGGAACGCACCGTGATCCCGAGCCCGGCCTGTACGGCGGCCCAGATCCCGCCCAGGCTCTGGCTGGTGAAGGCGATCCGCCAGGGGATCCCTGCATCGTCGAGGGCGCGGATGGCCCGTGCCCGCATCAGGCAGGGGGCATCGAAGAGCACCAGGGGCAGGGGCTCCCCGCGCGCGAGCAAAGGGGCGAGGTCCCACTCGGGGTGGGCAATCCAAGCCAGTTGCACCACCTCGATGAGGGGAAGATCCTCCCGCTCTCCCTGTGGCTGCCAGGCGAGAGCCATGTCGAGGGTGCCCTCCCTGATCCCCTGCACCAGGGCCCCGTTGCGATCGATGCGGGTCGTCATGCGCAGGGCCGGGTGCTGGCGACAGAGGGGCCCCAGCACGGCGGGGAGCAAAGATTCACCGAAGTCCTCCTGCACCCCGAGCCGGATCTCCCCTTGCAGCAGTTCCCCTTTGAGGGCGAGCACGGCTTCGTCATTGAGCGCCAGCAGCCGCTTGGCGTAGCCCAGCAGGCGCTCACCGCTGGCTGTCGGCACCAGGTGACGTCCCTGCTTCATGACCAGATTGGTGCCGCACTGTTGTTCGAGTTTTTTCAACTGGGCGCTGACTGCCGAGGTGGAGCGGCACAGCCGCTGCGCAGCCAGCGCAAAGCTGCCGCACTCCAGCCCCAGCACGTAGCTGCGCAGGGCATCGAGATCCAGGCTGGGGGGAAGGGGTGACATAACTATCCTTATAATCAGGATGATTGGTCTTGAATGTTTCGATTTTATAAATTGTAGCAGTGAGGGAGAGTGGCGTCATCCACCAAGGAGATTGCCATGACACCCGATGTTCCCGATCGCGCCACCCTGGCGCAGCTTGCCCCCCGACTCGCCCGACTGGCGGAAGAGACGCTGTTTGGCGATATCTGGCAGCGCCCCACCCTCTCGGCCCGCGAGCGCAGCCTGATCACCCTGGCCATCCTGGCGTCCCTGGGCCGGGTGCAACAACTGCCCTGGCATATTGCATTCGCCCGGCAAAACGGCCTGTCCCGGGATGAGCTGGAAGAGCTGTTCACCCATCTTGCCTTCTACGCCGGTTTGCCCGCCGCAGTGACGGCTGTGGGCTATCTGCCCCCGCGCGAGGAGGTGACCCCATGCCGCTGACCCGTATCACCCTGTGCGAGGGGATGAGCGACGCACACCTGCAACAACTCAGCGCCCTCTACCACCAGACCCTGGTGGAGGTGTTCGAGGTGCCGCCGAAGGATAAATTCCAGATCCTCGAGATCTTGCCTGCCAGTGCGCTCATCTATGACCCCCACTACCAGACCGGCCGCCGGGACCAGGGTTTCATCCTCTTCCAGATCCTGGCGGGCAAGGTGCGCAGCACCGCGACCAGGGAGCGGCTTTATGCACGTCTCGCCGAGCGCCTTGAGGCCGAGCTTGGGATCCACCCCGACAACCTCATGGTGGTGATCCAGCAGACCGATGCCGAGGCGTGGAGTTTCGGCCAGGGCCGGATGTTCAGACAGGAGGTGACCTCATGATCGCCATGCACTACCGATTCACCCTGCCCGTAGACTACGACATGGCGCTGATCGAGCAGCGGATCGCCAGCAATGGCGCCAGACTGGACGGCTTTCCCGGTCTGTTGTTCAAGGCCTATCTCTACAGCCGTCAGGACGATGGGGCCCTGCCGGGGCAGGAGAACCGCTATGCCCCCTTCTATGTGTGGCACAGCGCCGAGGCGATGCACCGATTTCTGGCAAGCGAGGGATTCGCGGCGCTCACCCGGCATTTCGGCTGGCCCCGCATCGAGACCTGGCATCTGCTGCGGGCGCCGGATCCGGCCTCCCTCGACGGGGCTTGCATGGCCAGGCTGCGGCGCACCAAGGTCGCTTCCCACGACCAGCTGGCCGACCTGCACGGCGAGGCCATGGTGAGCGGCTGGGATCTCACCCGATGGGAATGGCTGGAGGCGGATTTTCTCCCGTCCCTCTCATCGCCCTTGCCTGGCGGGGGCGAGATCTACCGTGTCGGCTATCTGGCGAAGGGGGGTGGGGTGTAAAGCGGAATTATCTTTGTTATTTATGTTGTTTTTCCATTCACTTGGGCTGTGAAAGTGATATTCGCATCGTGAACATAGGGTGTTATATCGCGCTTGCGGATGATGATGTGGCATTGCGGCCACCTGCGGCAATGAACTGGCTCAGTGGGGCACATTCAGGGTGACGGCCCGTGCCGGGCAGGGCATGATCCCGCTGCAATGCGTATGGACGCGTCAACCGGATCAAGGAGTTCCCATGTACCTGCCACCCCATTTCGCCGTTACCGACCCCGAGGCGCTGCACCAGCTGATGCAGGCGCACCCCCTGGGGGCCCTGATCACCTGTGGTGAAGGGGGGCTGGATGCCAACCACCTGCCGTTCGAGTTCGATGGGGGGCAGGGGGCCCACGGTGTGCTGCGGGCCCATGTGGCCCGCAACAACCCGCTTTGGCAGGAGGTGAAAGAGGGCGACGAGGTGCTGGTGATCTTCAGAGCCGCCGAGGGTTATATCTCTCCCAGCTGGTATCCGGGCAAGCAGGTGCATCACAAGCAGGTGCCCACCTGGAACTATGCCGTGGTGCACGCCCATGGACGTATCCGGGTGAGGGACGATGCCCGCTTCGTGCGTCGCCTGCTCGCGACCCTGACCCGTACCCACGAGGCGGGAGAGTCCATTCCCTGGAAGATGGCGGATGCGCCGCGAGACTATCTCGAGACCATGGTGCAGGCCGTGGTGGGCATAGAGATCGAGATTGAGCGGCTGGTCGGCAAGTTCAAGCTGGGTCAGAACAAGGAGACAGCGGATCGCCTGGGAGCGGCCAATGCCCTGCAGGATCGCGGGCAGACCGCGCTGGCCGGCGCCATGCTGAACCCGCCCCCTTCACAGCCCTAGCGTGGCACCCAGGGAGCTGCTCGACAAAAACGGCAACCGTCTGGTTGCCGTTTTTCATGGTTCCACTCCCGCTCACGCGCTGGCATTGAGCAGCTTGCCGACGCCTTCCCCCGGGCCCTGTGGCAGGGTTTGCTTGAAGGCAGAAAGCAGCTGATCGAGGTTGAGGTCGCTGTTGCCCACGGAGTCCTTGAGGGTGTCGAGCTCGTTTTGCAGCGCGTCGAGGCGGGTGCTCTGGGTGCCGTCTGCCAACTGGGTGCGGGCGGCATCGATGGCCTGGGGCAGGGGCTGACCCGAGGATTCCTGACCCAGGGTCTGCGTCAGCGCCCCCATGAAGTGGTTGATGGCGGGGCGGTTCTGCTCGCTGTCAGCCTCCTGGATGCCGAGGCGCTGGAACAGGCTCTGCACCATGGGGGCAAGGTGCGCTTCCTGCACGGCGGGCTCGGTCTGGGCGGGCGGCGTGCTGTCGCCCAGCAGCTTGCTGCCGAGCTTGATGGCAAGGGAGGCGAGGGGAAGCAGGGTGCCGATGGCGATCATGATGTCACTCTCCGTACGACTGATGTCATGACGGAGCAGGGAACGGGCCAGCTTGGCGATCATTCAACCGAAAAATGGCAGGGGATTGATCCTGCTGTGAATTTCGCTTTTGCCAGGCAGAGGGCGAGCGGGTGCGAGCGGGGGCGGCGGCAAACCCTTGCAGCCCGGGGGCTGGCCGGTTTGCCGCCCGGCTTGCCGGATCAGAGCTCCTTGAACGGGCGGCGCTTCTCCTCCTCGATGACGATGGCCTCCAGATTGGCGATGCGCTCCTGCAACTCCTTGATGATCATGTCCTGCTTGCCGAGACGGTCGGTAATGCGGGCATCCCCCATCTGGTAGCGGGCGCGTTTGGTGAGATAGCTGAACGACACGCTGATAAAGACAATCAGGACGATACCTGTCCACATGGTCATGAATGACTCCTTTCAAGATTTGAACGAGAGGATCTGTCTCCCGCGCTGTCGTTGTCTCATACCCGACCCTGGGCGGCAATGCCCGCCTGGTTGTCTTCGGTGCACGCCGGGCTGCCCGAGGGGGCCACTCTCCGTCAAGGAGGATGCCTGAATGTGATGGCTCCTCTGTCATGCGGTCGTGACTGGACAGGGCGTGTGCTGGCGATGATGTTGGTTATTTGCCGCGAGTAAAGATGGAGGCATGGTCGCGAAAAGTGTGCGCTCGATCATTCATGCACATTATTCAGTATGTTATTGATGGAGTCCTCTTTTAATAAATGCCTGTCACCTGATATCGATGATGCATATCAGGTCGGGCATCAGCATGAGGTCATCCAATGGAAATAAGAAGACTGGCGCGCGGTGACGAAAATATCTGGTTCAAGGCATTATCCATACTGCTTGCTGAAACAGGTGAGGGGGCAGAAAAAGCCTCTCTGGAGGATATTGCCGCCGCTATTTCCGATGAGCGCTGTTATCTGCTGGTTGCCTTGCATGACGATGAGCCTGTCGGGCTGCTCAGTGCGTACCATTTCCCCGACGTGAGAACCGGGGGGCACCTGGCGTATCTTTATGATATTGAGGTGATGGATGAAAAAAGAGGGCGTGGCATAGGAAAAGGGTTGGTCAATTCCCTGATTGCCTGCTGCACGCGCGATGGTGTCAGACTGGTTTGGGCCGGGACCGATATGGGAAATAAAGCCGCACGACAGACCTTTGTGACGACCGGCGGGAAGGTAGAAGGCGACGCTTATGTTGAATATGAGTGGGATAGGCTGGATGACTCAACGATTATTTGAGGGCGATATGTTGTTAGCCAACTGAAGTATAAAAACTACTTCTTGCTCTTGTTGCAGCTAGATAAGGCCGCCACCAAAAGGTGGTGGCGGTTTATATTGCTTTGTATTGATATCCTATAATTCCATGTGGCAGATCACACCGTATTCGTCAGTATTTGATGTTGTATTGTCGAACCAACCATTTAACCCTAAATTGACAAGATAATTGACGCTTGTTCCTGATCCTTTTGCCCAGTAGTAAGTCCTTAAAGGGAAGGCGGCGTTACTATACACGTGCATATTGCCCCATTCAGACCAGAGCTGTCCTATGTTTCCTCGAGTATGAGTTCTTACATTTAATAATGAGTAATGGGGGATGTTCCATTTGAACAACGGGAGTTCTAGTGTATTGCACAAGCTGATGGCAGCACTCCTTGCTAACTTTTCACTACCGTTGCCGTGGAACCAATGGGTTATTGCGAAGGTATAGGCCAGAGGCTCCCCGCCCGAGATGGGGGTTGCAGTAATCGTCACCGGTGCGGCATTACCCCGAGATATAAAGCTCACTGTGCCACTGCTATCCACAGAGACCCATGGGGCATCACTGCTCCAGGTGTAATCACTCGGCGCACTGGGGGTATTCAGGGTAAATTCTGCCCCATCAAACCCCGTGGCCGGGAACCCGGCATCGACCGCAAACGTGAAGTCATTGACGAAAACATCTTTAAACTCCCCGAAAAGAGGGGTGACGACGACATTGACTGTCACCCTGTCACTGGTCACGCCATCCAGGCTGGCACTGATCTCTGTGGTGCCTTCTTCCACACCGGTCAGCAGGCCGCTGATCACTGTGGCCGTGGCGGTGTCATCGGACAGCCAGGCAACGCTGCCGGTCACATCCGCCGTGGTGTTGTCGCTGTAGGTGGCGGTGGCGGTCAGCTGCTGGGTCTGGCCTTTGCCGACCGACACGCTTGGCGGCGTGACCTGGATGGCGGTGAGGACGGCATCGGTGACGGTGACCTGGACGGTATTGCTGGTCACGCCATCCAGGCTGGCGGTCACTTCCGCGGTGCCCTGCTCCACACCGGTCAGCAGGCCGCTGATCACGGTGGCCGCGGCGGTGTCATCGGACAGCCAGGCAACGTTGCCGGCCACATCCGCCGTGGTGTTGTCGCTGTAGGTGGCGGTGGCGGTCAGCTGCTGGGTCTGGCCTTTGCCGATCGACACGCTTGGCGGCGTGATCTCGATAGCGGTGAGGACGGCATCGGTGACGGTGACCTGGACTGTGTTGCTGGTCACGCCATCCAGGCTGGCGGTCACTTCCGCGGTGCCCTGCTCCACACCGGTCAGCAGGCCGCTGATCACGGTGGCCGCGGCAGTGTCATTGGACAGCCAGGCGACGTTGCCGGTCACATTGGCCGTGGTGTTGTCGCTGTAGGTGGCGGTGGCGGTCAGTTGCTGGGTCTGGCCTTTGCTGACCGACACGCTTGGCGGCGTGATCTCGATAGCGGTGAGGACGGCATCGGTGACGGTGACCTGGACTGCGTTGCTGGTCACGCCATCCAGGCTGGCGGTCACTTCCGTGGTGCCCGCAATCCTGCCGGTCAGAAGACCTGTGGTGGAGACGGTGGCCGTGGTGATGTCGGCTGGCAGCCAGGCGACATTGCCGCTGATATCCGCCGTGGTGTTGTCGCTGTAGGTGGCGGTGGCGGTCAGCTGTTGGGTCTGGCCTTTGGCGACCGACACGCTTGGCGGCGTGACCTGGATGGCGGTGAGGACGGCATCGGTGACGGTGACCAGGACTGCGTTGCTGGTCACGCCATCCAGGCTGGCGGTCACTTCCGTGGAGCCCGCAATCCTGCCGGTCAGAATACCAGTGGTGGAGACGGTGGCCGTGGTGATGTCGGCTGGCAGCCAGGCGACGCTGCCGGTCACATTGGCCGTGGTGTTGTCGCTGTAGGTGGCGGTGGCAGTCAGCTGCTGGGTCTGGCCTTTGCCGACCGACACGCTTGGCGGCGTGACCTGGATGGCGGTGAGGACGGCATCGGTGACGGTGATCTGGATTGTGTTGCTGATGATGCCATCGTGGCTGGCGGTGACGGTGGTTGTCCCCGCGTCTCTTGCAGTGAGTGCACCGGATGCCGAAAGGGTGGCGATCCGGTCGTCACTGGAATGCCAGCTTGTCTCATTCGTCAGATCCTTGACCGAACCATCGCCGTAATGACCCGTTGCAATAAAGGGCTGGGTATTGCCTTTTGCCAGAATGAGTGAGCTGCTTCCTCGAGTGCTGACCGGGCTGGCAACAATATGGATCCGTTCTAACGATGGGGAGGTCTCGGGGGTGGAATCCTCTGAGCCACCACTACAACCCAATAATAAAAATGAAAAAAGCAGGGCGACATATGACCGTAATATCTTTGTCATAGGTAAAGTCCTCCAGGTTTATATTTCTGGCGCAAGCCTTGAAGGGCTCACATGAATTTATGCGCGTCGTGACAGTCTGGCTGGAAATCATGTTTTTGATGGCGGTGTTTAGAAACCCAGTCAGAACATACGATTTCAATCAGAGCGGCGTTAATCGCCAGGTGTTGGTTGGCGGATGGTGGCCGCCAGTAATCTATTCACTGTCGAGACGTTTATTTACTGGGGGCGCAGGACGGTGTTGTGTTGCAGATGCCCAAGCGCACGGATATAGCTGGCGCTTGCGCGCCAGCAACAGGTTAAAGGCTAAATGTCCTTACGAACGCAAGTTACGTTGTATTCACTGTTGATGCTGGCGTAGTTGGTGTTGCCGCTACCCATGTGTTTGCTGTGGTGACTGAGTATCCCCGTTGTATTGCGGGCCCAGGTCCAGTAGTAGCTGGTAGTACCACCACACTGATGGGGATTGCCCAGGGGCCACCCGTGAACACTACACATCTCTGAATTGGGCTGACCGGTAGCCGTGGCAGAAGTGCTCTGAATAAATAGATTTTCCAGCTCGTATATGGTTGGCAGGCGATATGCGGGGTTCAGTCCTTTACAATAGGCATCGGCATTCCGCAAATTACGCTTGATGGTGTCAGGAGTTGTGAAAAACGGTAAAAGAGCCACCTCTTCTACTTCTATTTCTGCGGTGGCGCTGAAATGTTGGCCATTGACCTCACCGGAGGCGGTAATGGTAACAGTCCCGGCAGACACGCCGATCACCATGCCTTTGTCGGCGCCACTGCTGCTGATGGTGGCTACAGCCTGGTTGCTGGAACTCCAGCTCACAGCGTTATCCGCAGTAACATCGAGTACCTTGCCATCAGAGAGTATGGCTTCCCCTTTGAGCAGTTCACTCAAGCCTACAGGCAGGGTGGAAATGGTGGAGGAGATTTGAACCTGGGTCACGACGGCATGGGTAATGGTCACCTCGGCGGTGGCGCTGAAGGGCTGGCCGTTGACCTCACCGGAGGCGGTGATGGTGACGTTGCCTGCCGATACGCCGGTGACCATGCCTTTGTCTGGACCACTGCTGCTGATGGTGGCGATGGCCGGGTTGCTGGAACTCCAACTCACGGCGATATCAGTGGTGAAGTCGAATACCTGGCCATCTGAGAACAGGGCTTCTCCTTTGAGTTGTTCACTCAAGCCTGCAGGCAGGGCGGAAACGGTGGGGGTGATTAGAACCTGGGTCAAGACGGCGTGGGTGATGGTCACCTCGGCGGTGGCGCTAAAGTGCTGACCATTCGCCTCACCGGAGGCGGTGATGGTGACAGTGCCCGTCGATACGCCGGTCACCACGCCTTTGTCGGGACCACTGCTGCTGATGGTGGCAACGGCCGGATTGCTGGAGCTCCAGCTCACGGCATCGTCAGCGGTGACATCCAGCAGCAGCATCGACTGATGGCCATCGTACAGAAGGGCTTCTCCTTTGAGCTGTTTACTCAAGCCAATCGGCAAGGAGGAAACGGCGGGGGTGATCTGTACCTGGGTCACGACGAGACTGGTAATGGTCACCTTGGCTGTCGCGCTAAAGTGCTGGCCATTGGCCTCACCGGAAGCTGTGATGGTGACGGTCCCTGGGGACACGCCGGTCACCATGCCTTTGTCGGGACCACTGCTATGGATAGTGGCGATGGCAGGATCGCTGGAGTGCCAGCTCACGGCGTCGTCAGCGGTGACATCCAGCACCTGACCATTGGACAGAGTGACTTTCCCTGTGAGCCGTTCACTCCAGCCTGCTGGCAGGGTGGAGACGGTGGGGGTGATTTGTACTTCCGCCACAACTGCCTTGGTAATGGTCACTTTGGCAGTCGCGCTGAAGTGCTGTCCATTGGCCTCACCGGAAGCTGTGATGGTGACAGTCCCTGGGGACACGCCGGTCACCCTGCCTTTGTCGGCGCCACTGCTGCTGATGGTGGCGACGGCCGGGTCGCTGGAGCGCCAGCTCACGGCGTCGTCAGCGGTGACATCCAGCACCTGACCATCGGAAAGAAGGGCTTCCCCTGTGATCTGTTCACTCAAGCCAACCGGCAGAGAAGAAACGGCGGGGGTGATCTGTAGCTGGGTCACGACGGCATGGGTAATGGTCACCTCGGCAGTCGCGCTGAAGGACTGGCCATTGGCCTTGCCGGAGGCGGTAATGGTGACGGTTCCTGCGGAGACACCGGTCACCCTGCCTTTGTCGGCGCCACTGTTGCTGACGGTGGCAACGGCCGAGTCGCTGGAGCGCCAGCTCACCACGTCGTCAGCGGTGACATCCAGCACCTGACCATCGGAAAGAAGGGCTTCCCCTGTGAGCTGTTCACTCAAGCCAACGGGCAGAGAGGAAACGGCGGGGGTGATCTGTACCCGGGTCACGACGGCATCCGTGATGGTCACCTCGGCGGTGGCGCTGAAGTGCTGGCCATTGGCCTCACCGGAGGCGGTGATGGTGACGGTTCCTGCGGACACGCCGGTCACCCTGCCTTTGTCGGTGCCACTGCTGCTGATGGTGGCGACGGCCGGGTCGCTGGAGCGCCAGCTCACAAGGTCGTCAGCGGTGACATCCAGCACTTGGCCATCGGACAGAATGACTTCCCCTGTGAGCTGTTCACTCAAGCCAACCGGCAGAGAAGAAACGGCGGGGGTGATCTGTAGCTGGGCCACAACGGCATGGGTGATGGTCACCTCGGCCGTCGCGCTGAAGGATTGGCCATTGGCTTCACCGGAGGCAGTGATGGTGACGGTTCCTGCGGAGACGCC